>JYNY01000137.1 GCA_000954095.1 Candidatus Omnitrophus magneticus
GCAATAACTACATTTGACCGTACCGCGCCATGGGAATACATCGCGAACGCGGATGTGAATAACACATTCGGAAGTGTAGACTGGAATTTGGGAGAAGTAGACGCGATGACCGCACTTGATACCTCCGGAGAAAGCGCTCTTATTGACGGCGTAACATGGAGATATTTAGGAAGAAATTTATCAAATAATGGATTTTGGGGATTAGGTAAAACCGTGAGTAATGGCTGGACAGATAAATATGGATATAAACATATTTATTTAGATTCTGGAACACGAGGTATAACAACATTTGATAAAGATATAGCATGGGAAAGAATCGGGAAAGCCGGATACAGCGCGGACTTTAGCGAAACATTTAATGAAGATTGGAGTTACGCTGAAGTTCAAGCGTTATACGCGTTATATCAAGCGCAGTCTGGAAATGTTACACTCAACGGAATTAGATGGACATACACATCTGAAGAATTTTCAGAAACGCAAGGTAAAACACTAGGAGATTACTGGGTAAGTAATAACCATAAATTTATCTACTTAGGCTCAGGACTTGAAGGTTCGCCAGTTCCCGAAATCCCGGGCGGAATGGGCTTAGCGCTATTATTCGGGTTTGGAGTGAGTTATTTAAGACGGATAAAGAAGTAGAGTATATATCGTAACTACCTTAAAAGGGGAAAAGGATACAAAGGAGAAGGGGAACATTTCCCCTTCTCCTTTGATACAGAAAAAATAGACCTTAGGCAAGGGGGTGACAGCGAGCCCCATAATCAAGCAACTTGCAAGACACGACAAAAGTTAACCGGATAAAGAAAGGCGAGCGTCAAGAGGGGGAAGGGAACCCTTCCCCCTATGAAAAAAACTGTGTGTAGGAATCTTTATTTTATTAGAATTATTTTTACAACATAAAAAAATAAATAACGAGAACACAATTTTGGAGTGAGTTATTTAAGACGTATAAAAAAATAAACTTATGTGCACACCTCCTTTAAAAGAAGTCCGTCTTTGATGTGTTGTCAAAGGCGGATTTCTTTTTTTTGTAAAAATTTTTGGCGAAAATATTTTGTTTTGAGAGATTGTTCTTTTGTAATCACTAAGCGGATGGTAATTGCAAGCTTGATTATTAACGTTGGGATTTTCCATGAAGCAGGAATTTATATATGGTATCCCCATTTCAAAAACATCATAAAACCCTTATGGATTCCCGCTTTCGCGGGAATGACAGAATGATGTTTTCTAAAGGATATAGAAAAGTTTATTACTAACCGCTTAGTGCTTACGTTCTTTTTCTCACGTTTTGCAATGCCGCGCGCGGGAAATAATTCTAGAGTCTGCTAGAATCGCGCTATTTTCTATTATTTTCTTTCCCCGCGCAATCTGTTATAATCTAGAAATATTTATTTATAAAATTATTTGGAGGGAATTTTAAAATGAAAAGTAAAAGATATTTTAATATAACCGGGTTCTGCCGTCCTGAAAAACATTACATGTTGGATCCATTAAGAAATCAGAGTGTAATATTTGATTTTATTGAAAAAGAAGAGTATTTCGCCATCCACGCGCCGAGGCAGACTGGAAAAACAACACTTTTACATGAATTAGCGCATAGATTAAATAAAGAAGGAAATTATATTTCAGTAGTGTTTTC
>JYNY01000132.1 GCA_000954095.1 Candidatus Omnitrophus magneticus
ATACAACTGGTTTTTGTATGCCTGAAAGACATTATATGATTGACCCTTTGCGCAACCAAAAAATCATATTCGATTTAATAGAGAAGACGCAATACTTCACAATCCACGCGCCGAGGCAGACCGGGAAAACAACACTTTTACATGAATTGGCGCATAGATTAAATAAAGAAGGAAATTATATTTCAGTAGTGTTTTCCGTAGAGTCCGCGGGGTATAGATCTATAACTGAAGAAATCGCGAATAAAAAAATTATTAATTCTCTTTACAGTTCAAGCGGCCAATATCTCAATAAAAAAAATTGTCCAATCCCGCCTGAAAAATATACTAAAGATTTAACATTAGAAAATTACTTAATAGATTGGGCTATTTCTCAAACTAAACCAATAGTTTTATTATTGGATGAAATAGATTCATTATATGACGATGTTTTAGTGTCAGTTCTTAGGCAGTTACGAAATGGATTCCAAATAAGACCAAAACGATTTCCTTCAACCGTGGCGCTTGTGGGATTAAGAGATGTTCGGGAATACAAAACAAAAGTTCGTCCGAGTGAAGTGTCTCTAGGCTCAGGCTCGCCCTTTAATATCAAAGCTGAATCAATTCTTTTGGGAACATTCACAAAAGAAGAAATAACTGAATTATACAGTCAGCACACAAAAGATACAGGGCAGATATTTTTAAAAGAAGTAGTAGATAGAATTTATGAATTAACCGGAGGCCAGCCGTGGCTGGTAAACGCTATAGCGAGAGAAATAGTAGTAAAAATATTAAACGAAGATTTTACAAAAAAAATAACTCTAGATCATGTTGAATCCGCGAAAGAAAATATAATACAAAGACGCGACACGCATTTAGATAGTTTAATAGATAAACTGAAAGAGGAGCGGGTAAAAAATATAGTAAGCGCTATTATAAATGGAGACGGAGTTTTGTTTGACAACTATGACGATTCGCTTCTATATTGCCGAGATTTAGGGATTATAAGCGAAACAAAACCTATAAGAATAGCTAATGAAATATACCGAGAAATAATTCCGAGAGTTTTAAATAGAAATTTGCAGGATAGTATTGAAGAAGAAGGCGAAACTAAATGGTATATAAAATCCAACGGTAAACTTGATATGGATAAATTATTAAAAGCTTTTCAAGAATTTTACAGTGAAAATTCTGAAGTTTGGCTTGAAAGATTTGATTATAAAGAAGCAGGCCCGCATTTACTTTTAATGGCGTTTTTGCAGAGAGTAATAAACGGCGGCGGCAGGATAAATCGCGAAATGGCAGTTGGAACAGGACGAACTGATTTACTTATAGAATTTAACGGAGATAAATTTGTTTTAGAATTAAAGTTAAAAAGAATGCCGTCCGCGAGACAAAAAGGCTTAGATCAAATCTCCCGCTATCTAGACACCCTCGGCATGACTAAAGGATATCTTATTTTATTTGAAATAAAACCTTCCAGTATTATTCCATGGGAAACCCGCGTTAAATGGGAAGATATTTCTCATCAGAATAAAAATATTACTATCGTGGAAATGTGAGACAACTTGTTGTTTGATTTATAAATAAAAATAAAATTGGAGGAAATTTTAAAATGAAAAGTAAACGATATTTTAATACAACTGGTTTTTGTATGCCTGAAAGACATTATATGGTTGACCCTTTGCGCAACCAAAAAATCATATTCGATTTAATAGAGAAGACGCAGTACTTCACAATCCACGCGCCAAGGCAGACAGGAAAGACTACGCTTTTACATGAATTAGCGCATAGATTAAATAAAGAAGGAAATTATATTTCAGTAGTGTTTTCGGTAGAGTCCGCGGGGTATCGGTCTATAACTGAAGAAACCGCGAATTTAAAAATAATAAATTCTCTTTATGAATCATGCGAGTTATTTATTTCTAAGGAGTTATGGCCGAAAAAGTCGCTAGCAGATGAAAAGTGTTCTTTACAGACTTATTTAAATAATTGGGCGGGTTCTCAAAAAAAACCAATAGTTTTATTATTAGACGAAATAGATTCGTTATATGATGACGTATTAGTATCAGTGCTAAGACAACTACGTAATGGTTTTCAAGGAAGGCCAAAACATTTTCCATCAACCATAGCTTTAGTGGGATTAAGAGATGTTCGGGAATATAAAACAAAAGTCCGTCCGAGTGAAGTGTCTCTAGGCTCCGGTTCGCCCTTTAATATAAAAGCGGAATCAATTCTTTTAGGAACATGGACAAAAGAAGAAATAGCTGAATTATACAGTCAGCACACAAAAGATACAGGGCAGATATTTTCAAAAAAAGTAATAGATAGAATCTATGAATTAACCGGAGGCCAGCCGTGGCTGGTAAACGCGGTAGCGAATGAAATAGTGGAGAAAATATTAAAAAGTGATTACACAAAAAAAATAACACTCGCTCACGCGGAAGAGGCGAAAGAAAATCTAATCGCGCGCAGAGACACGCATTTAGATAGTTTATTAGATAAACTGAAAGAACCCAGAGTTAAAAACATTGTCAGTGCTATTATAAACGGCGATTCTCTTGTGTATGACAACTTCAATGATGATCTTAGGTATGTTATAGATTTAGGAATTATCCGCAAAGAAAAATATGACATAATTTTTTCAAATGAAATATACCGAGAAATAATTCCTAGAGTTTTAAACTTTTCTATGCAAGAAAACATTAGAGAAGAAGGCATGACTTCTTGTTACATAAAACCTGACGCTAAGCTTGATATGGATAAACTATTAAAAGCGTTTCAAAAATTTTATCGCCGTAACAGTGAACATTGGATGGAACGATTTGATTATAAAGAAGCTGGACACGGGCTTCTTTTAATGGCCTTTTTGCAGAGAGTAATCAATGGAGGCGGCAGAATTGATCGTGAAATGGCGGTTGGCCGAGGACGAACAGATTTAACCATTGAATTCGCCGGCGAAACATTTGTTTTGGAACTAAAATTAAAAAGAGACAGCGATAGTAAAGAAGATGGCCTCGACCAAATTTCACGCTACCTTGACACACTCGGCATGACAAAAGGGTATCTTATTTTATTTGAAATAAAACCTTCCAGTATTATTCCATGGGAAACCCGCGTTAAATGGGAAAATGTTTCTCATCAGAATAAAAAAATTACTGTTGTGGAAATGTGAGATAGCTTATCGTTTGATTTATAAATAAACATGGAATGAATATGGAGGATTTTAAAAAATGAAAAGTAAACGATATTTTAATACAACTGGTTTTTGTATGCCTGAAAGACATTATATGATTGACCCTTTGCGCAACCAAAAAATCATATTCGATTTAATAGAGAAGACGCAATACTTCACAATCCACGCGCCGAGGCAGACTGGAAAGACGACGCTTTTACATGAATTAGCGCATAGATTAAATAAAGAAGGAAATTATATTTCAGTAGTGTTTTCAGTAGAGTCCGCGGGGTATAGATCTATAACTGAAGAAATCGCGAATAAAAAAATTATTAATTCTCTTTACAGTTCAAGCGGCCAATATCTCAATAAAAAAAATTGTCCAATCCCGCCTGAAAAATATACTAAAGATTTAACATTAGAAAATTACTTAATAGATTGGGCTATTTCTCAAACTAAACCAATAGTTTTATTATTGGATGAAATAGATTCATTATATGACGATGTTTTAGTGTCAGTTCTTAGGCAGTTACGAAATGGATTCCAAATAAGACCAAAACGATTTCCTTCAACCGTGGCGCTTGTGGGATTAAGAGATGTTCGGGAATACAAATTAAAAGTCCGTCCGAGTGAAGCGTCATTAGGTTCAGGCTCACCTTTTAATATAAAGGCAAAATCAATACTTTTAGGGACATGGACAAAAGAAGAAATAACTGAATTATACAATCAACACACAAAAGACACAGGGCAGGTGTTTACTAAAGAAGTGATAAATAGAATTTATGAATTAACCGGAGGCCAGCCGTGGCTAGTGAACGCTATAGCGAATGAAATAGTAGTTGAGATTCTAAATGAAGATTACACGAAAAAAATAACACTCGCTCACGCGGAAGAGGCGAAAGAAAATCTTATAAAGAGGCGTGATACGCATTTAGATAGTTTATTAGATAAACTGAAAGAGCCCAGAGTAAAAAATATTGTCAGTGCTATTATAAACGGCGATTCTCTTGTATATGACAACTTCAATGATGATCTTTTGTATGTTATGGATTTAGGCATTATCCGCAAAGAAAAATATGACATAATTTTTTCAAATGAAATATACCGGGAAATAATTCCGAGAGTTTTAAACTTTTCTATGCAAGAAAACATTAGAGAAGAAGGCATGACTTCTTGTTACATAAACCCTGACGGCAAATTAGATATGGATAAACTTTTGAAAGCGTTTCAAAAATTTT
>JYNY01000133.1 GCA_000954095.1 Candidatus Omnitrophus magneticus
CAGTGATAACTGAAGGGAATATTTCTGATATAAGAATAGCTAAGGATAAATTAAATATTAAACCGGACAGCATATATTGTTTTGACCGTGCGTATACAGACCTTGAACTATGGAGTAATATTGACTTTTCTAAGAGTTATTTTGTGACTAAATTAAAAAACAATCTAAAATATACAGTTCTCGGACAGCATCTAGAGGCAATGAAAGACGGGATATTGTCTGATGAAAAAATAAAAAATATGAAAAGAATTTAAGAATGATAAGATTTTTAGATGAAAAAAGTGACGAAGTAGTTAGTATTGTTACCAACAATTTTAAACTGTCAGCTAAAACGATCGTACAAATATATAAAACAAGATGGCAAATAGAAATATTTTTTAGATGGATAAAACAGAATTTACAAATAAAAACATTTTTGGGAACAAGTAAAAATGCGGTGATGAGTCAAGTCTGGATAGCGATGATATATTATTTACTTTTGACATATATAAAATACCAATCTAAATATGAAAAATCGTTATTTTATTTGCATAGGATAATAAAAGAAGCATTATTATCAAGGTTGACATTGATAGATCTGTTAAGCGCAACACCAGCCAGAATTTCTGATTTTAAAATTAAGGAATTTCAACTAGTTTTTTGGTGAAATAGTTTTATCGGACAGGATTGATCCAAAATATAAACTTTATTCCGAAACAGAATATCAAGAAAAATATCAAGCTAA
>JYNY01000134.1 GCA_000954095.1 Candidatus Omnitrophus magneticus
TGAAGAGCCATCTCCTATTAAAATATCAGAAGAAAAAGAGCTTCCAGCTAAGGAAGCGATCGTTGAAAAGCCCGAAGAAAAAAGTGCTGAAGAGCCATCTCCTATTAAAATATCAGAAGAAAAAGAGCTTCCAGCTAAGGAAGCGATCGTTGAAAAGCCCGAAGAAAAAAGTGCTGAAGAGCCATCTCCTATTAAAATATCAGAAGAAAAAGAGCTTCCAGCTAAGGAAGAAATAGTTAAAAAGCCTGAAGAAAAAAGTGTTGAAGAGCCCTCTCCTATTGAAATATCAGAAGAAAAAGAGCTTCCAGCTAAGGAAGCGATCGTTGAAAAGCCTGAAGAAAAAAGTGTTGAAGAGCCATCTCCTATTAAAATATCAGAAGAAAAAGAGTTCCCAGCTAAGGAAGCGATCGTTGAAAAGCCTGAAGAAAAAAGTGTTGAAGAGCCATCTCCTATTAAAATATCAGAAGAAAAAGAGCTTCCAGCTAAGGAAGAAATAGTTAAAAAGCCTGAAGAAAAAAGTGTTGAAGAGCCCTCTCCTATTGAAATATCAGAAGAAAAAGAGCTTCCAGCTAAGGAAGCGATCGTTGAAAAGCCTGAAGAAAAAAGTGTTGAAGAGCCATCTCCTATTAAAATATCAGAAGAAAAAGAGTTCCCAGCTAAGGAAGCGATCGTTGAAAAGCCTGAAGAAAAAAGTGTTGAAGAGCCATCTCCTATTAAAATATCAGAAGAAAAAGAGCTTCCAGCTAAGGAA
>JYNY01000135.1 GCA_000954095.1 Candidatus Omnitrophus magneticus
ATACAACTGGTTTTTGTATGCCTGAAAGACATTATATGATTGACCCTTTGCGCAACCAAAAAATTATATTCGATTTAATAGAGAAGACACAATATTTCACAATCCACGCGCCGAGGCAGACCGGGAAAACAACACTTTTACATGAATTGGCGCATAGATTAAATAAAGAAGGAAATTATATTTCAGTAGTGTTTTCCGTAGAGTCCGCGGGGTATAGGTCTATAACTGAAGAAACCGCGAATAAAAAAATTATTAATTCTCTTTACAGTTCAAGCGGCCAATATCTCAATAAAAAAAATTGTCCAATCCCGCCTGAAAAATATACTAAAGATTTAACATTAGAAAATTACTTAATAGATTGGGCTATTTCTCAAACTAAACCAATAGTTTTATTATTGGATGAAATAGATTCATTATATGACGATGTTTTAGTGTCAGTTCTTAGGCAGTTACGAAATGGATTTCAAATAAGACCAAAACGATTTCCTTCAACCGTGGCGCTTGTGGGATTAAGAGATGTTCGGGAATACAAAACAAAAGTTCGTCCGAGTGAAGTGTCTCTAGGCTCAGGCTCGCCCTTTAATATCAAAGCTGAATCAATTCTTTTGGGAACATTCACAAAAGAAGAAATAACTGAATTATACAGTCAGCACACAAAAGATACAGGGCAGATATTTTTAAAAGAAGTAGTAGATAGAATTTATGAATTAACCGGAGGCCAGCCGTGGCTGGTAAACGCTATAGCGAGAGAAATAGTAGTAAAAATATTAAACGAAGATTTTACAAAAAAAATAACTCTAGATCATGTTGAATCCGCGAAAGAAAATATAATACAAAGACGCGACACGCATTTAGATAGTTTAATAGATAAACTGAAAGAGGAGCGGGTAAAAAATATAGTAAGCGCTATTATAAATGGAGACGGAGTTTTGTTTGACAACTATGACGATTCGCTTCTATATTGCCGAGATTTAGGGATTATAAGCGAAACAAAACCTATAAGAATAGCTAATGAAATATACCGAGAAATAATTCCGAGAGTTTTAAATAGAAATTTGCAGGATAGTATTGAAGAAGAAGGCGAAACTAAATGGTATATAAAATCCAACGGTAAACTTGATATGGATAAATTATTAAAAGCTTTTCAAGAATTTTACAGTGAAAATTCTGAAGTTTGGCTTGAAAGATTTGATTATAAAGAAGCAGGCCCGCATTTACTTTTAATGGCGTTTTTGCAGAGAGTAATAAACGGCGGCGGCAGGATAAATCGCGAAATGGCAGTTGGAACAGGACGAACTGATTTACTTATAGAATTTAACGGAGATAAATTTGTTTTAGAATTAAAGTTAAAAAGAATGCCGTCCGCGAGACAAAAAGGCTTAGATCAAATCTCCCGCTATCTAGACACCCTCGGCATGACTAAAGGATATCTTATTTTATTTGAAATAAAACCTTCCAGTATTATTCCATGGGAAACCCGCGTTAAATGGGAAGATATTTCTCATCAGAATAAAAATATTACTATCGTGGAAATGTGAGACAACTTGTTGTTTGATTTATAAATAAAAATAAAATTGGAGGAAATTTTAAAATGAAAAGTAAACGATATTTTAATACAACTGGTTTTTGTATGCCTGAAAGACATTATATGGTTGACCCTTTGCGCAACCAAAAAATCATATTCGATTTAATAGAGAAGACGCAGTACTTCACAATCCACGCGCCAAGGCAGACAGGAAAGACTACGCTTTTACATGAATTAGCGCATAGATTAAATAAAGAAGGAAATTATATTTCAGTAGTGTTTTCGGTAGAGTCCGCGGGGTATCGGTCTATAACTGAAGAAACCGCGAATTTAAAAATAATAAATTCTCTTTATGAATCATGCGAGTTATTTATTTCTAAGGAGTTATGGCCGAAAAAGTCGCTAGCAGATGAAAAGTGTTCTTTACAGACTTATTTAAATAATTGGGCGGGTTCTCAAAAAAAACCAATAGTTTTATTATTAGACGAAATAGATTCGTTATATGATGACGTATTAGTATCAGTGCTAAGACAACTACGTAATGGTTTTCAAGGAAGGCCAAAACATTTTCCATCAACCATAGCTTTAGTGGGATTAAGAGATGTTCGGGAATATAAAACAAAAGTCCGTCCGAGTGAAGTGTCTCTAGGCTCCGGTTCGCCCTTTAATATAAAAGCGGAATCAATTCTTTTAGGAACATGGACAAAAGAAGAAATAGCTGAATTATACAGTCAGCACACAAAAGATACAGGGCAGATATTTTCAAAAAAAGTAATAGATAGAATCTATGAATTAACCGGAGGCCAGCCGTGGCTGGTAAACGCGGTAGCGAATGAAATAGTGGAGAAAATATTAAAAAGTGATTACACAAAAAAAATAACACTCGCTCACGCGGAAGAGGCGAAAGAAAATCTAATCGCGCGCAGAGACACGCATTTAGATAGTTTATTAGATAAACTGAAAGAACCCAGAGTTAAAAACATTGTCAGTGCTATTATAAACGGCGATTCTCTTGTGTATGACAACTTCAATGATGATCTTAGGTATGTTATAGATTTAGGAATTATCCGCAAAGAAAAATATGACATAATTTTTTCAAATGAAATATACCGAGAAATAATTCCTAGAGTTTTAAACTTTTCTATGCAAGAAAACATTAGAGAAGAAGGCATGACTTCTTGTTACATAAAACCTGACGCTAAGCTTGATATGGATAAACTATTAAAAGCGTTTCAAAAATTTTATCGCCGTAATAGTGAACATTGGCTAGAAAGATTTGATTATAAAGAAGCTGGACACGGGCTTCTTTTAATGGCCTTTTTGCAGAGAGTAATCAATGGAGGCGGCAGAATTGATCGTGAAATGGCGGTTGGCCGAGGACGAACAGATTTAACCATTGAATTCGCCGGCGAGACCTTTGTTTTGGAACTAAAATTAAAAAGAGACAGCGATAGTAAAGAAGATGGCCTCGACCAAATTTCACGCTACCTTGACACACTCGGCATGACAAAAGGGTATCTTATTTTATTTGAAATAAAACCTTCCAGTATTATTCCATGGGAAACCCGCGTTAAATGGGAAAATGTTTCTCATCAGAATAAAAAAATTACTGTTGTGGAAATGTGAGATAGCTTATCGTTTGATTTATAAATAAACATGGAATGAATATGGAGGATTTTAAAAAATGAAAAGTAAACGATATTTTAATACAACAGGTTTTTGTATGCCTGAAAGACATTATATGATTGACCCTTTGCGCAATCAAAAAATCATATTCGATTTAATAGAGAAGACTCAATATTTCACAGTCCACGCGCCGAGGCAGACTGGTAAGACTACACTTTTACATGAATTAGCGCATAGATTAAATAAAGAAGGAAATTATATTTCAGTAGTGTTTTCCGTTGAGTCCGCGGGGTACCGGTCTATAACTGAAGAAATTGCGAATTTTAAAATAATAAGTTCACTTTATGAATCATGCGAATTATTTATTTCTAAGGAGTTATGGCCCCAAAAGCCTATTACAGACGAAAAGTGTTCTTTACAGACTTATTTAAATAATTGGGCGGGTTCTCAAAAAAAGGCGATTGTTTTATTATTAGACGAAATAGATTCGTTATATGATGACGTATTAGTATCAGTGCTAAGACAACTACGTAATGGTTTTCAAGGAAGGCCAAAACATTTTCCATCAACCATAGCTTTAGTGGGATTAAGAGATGTTCGGGAATACAAATTAAAAGTCCGTCCGACTGAAGCATCCTTAGGCTCAGGCTCACCCTTTAATATCAAAGCAAAATCAATACTTTTAGGAACATGGACAAAAGAAGAAATAGCTGAATTATACAGTCAGCACACAAAAGATACAGGGCAGATATTTTCAAAAGAAGTAGTAGATAGAATTTATGAATTAACCGGAGGCCAGCCGTGGCTGGTGAACGCTATAGCTAATGAAATAGTAGTTGAGATTCTAAATGAAGATTACACAAAAAAAATAACACTCGCTCACGCGGAAGAGGCGAAAGAAAATTTAATCGCCAGACGCGACACGCATTTGGACAGCTTAATAGATAAACTCAAAGAGGAGCGAGTAAAAAATATAGTAAGCGCTATTATTAACGGAGACGGAGTTTTATTCGACAACTACGACGATTCGCTTATGTATTGTCGAGATTTAGGGATTATAAGTGAGACAAGGCCTGTCAGAATCGCTAATGAGATATATCAAGAAATAATCCCAAGAGTTTTAAATAGAAATTTACAAGATAGTATTGAAGAAGAAGGCGAAACTAAATGGTATATCAAACCCGATGGCAAACTTGATATGGATAAATTATTAAAAGCGTTTCAAAAATTTTACCGCCGTAATAGTGAACACTGGTTAGAAAGGTTTGATTATAAAGAAGCGGGGCAGGGGCTTCTTTTAATGGCATTTTTGCAGAGAGTAATCAATGGAGGCGGCAGAATTGATCGTGAAATGGCGGTTGGACGAGGACGAACAGATTTAACCATTGAATTCGCGGGAGAGACTTTTGTTTTGGAGTTAAAATTAAAAAGATACGATGATACAAAAGAAGAAGGCTTAGACCAAATCTCGCGTTATTTAGATACACTCGGCATGACTAAAGGATATCTTATTTTATTCGAATTAAAATCTTCCACAGTTATCCCTTGGGAAACCCGTATCAAATGGGAAGAGGTTTCTCATCAGAATAAAAATATTACTGTTGTT
>JYNY01000136.1 GCA_000954095.1 Candidatus Omnitrophus magneticus
TCGATTTAATAGAGAAGACGCAATACTTCACAATCCACGCGCCGAGGCAGACTGGGAAAACAACACTTTTACATGAATTGGCGCATAGATTAAATAAAGAAGGAAATTATATTTCAGTAGTGTTTTCCGTAGAGTCCGCGGGGTATAGATCTATAACTGAAGAAATCGCGAATAAAAAAATTATTAATTCTCTTTACAGTTCAAGCGGCCAATATCTCAATAAAAAAAATTGTCCAATCCCGCCTGAAAAATATACTAAAGATTTAACATTAGAAAATTACTTAATAGATTGGGCTATTTCTCAAACTAAACCAATAGTTTTATTATTGGATGAAATAGATTCATTATATGACGATGTTTTAGTGTCAGTTCTTAGGCAGTTACGAAATGGATTTCAAATAAGACCAAAACGATTTCCTTCAACCGTGGCGCTTGTGGGATTAAGAGATGTTCGGGAATACAAAACAAAAGTTCGTCCGAGTGAAGTGTCTCTAGGCTCAGGCTCGCCCTTTAATATCAAAGCTGAATCAATTCTTTTGGGAACATTCACAAAAGAAGAAATAACTGAATTATACAGTCAGCACACAAAAGATACAGGGCAGATATTTTTAAAAGAAGTAGTAGATAGAATTTATGAATTAACCGGAGGCCAGCCGTGGCTGGTAAACGCTATAGCGAGAGAAATAGTAGTAAAAATATTAAACGAAGATTTTACAAAAAAAATAACTCTAGATCATGTTGAATCCGCGAAAGAAAATCTTATAAAAAGACGCGACACGCATTTAGATAGTTTAATAGATAAACTGAAAGAGGAGCGGGTAAAAAATATAGTAAGCGCTATTATAAATGGAGACGGAGTTTTGTTTGACAACTATGACGATTCGCTTCTATATTGCCGAGATTTAGGGATTATAAGCGAAACAAAACCTATAAGAATAGCTAATGAAATATACCGAGAAATAATTCCGAGAGTTTTAAATAGAAATTTGCAGGATAGTATTGAAGAAGAAGGCGAAACTAAATGGTATATAAAATCCAACGGTAAACTTGATATGGATAAATTATTAAAAGCTTTTCAAGAATTTTACAGTGAAAATTCTGAAGTTTGGCTTGAAAGATTTGATTATAAAGAAGCAGGCCCGCATTTACTTTTAATGGCGTTTTTGCAGAGAGTAATAAACGGCGGCGGCAGGATAAATCGCGAAATGGCAGTTGGAACAGGACGAACTGATTTACTTATAGAATTTAACGGAGATAAATTTGTTTTAGAATTAAAGTTAAAAAGAATGCCGTCCGCGAGACAAAAAGGCTTAGATCAAATCTCCCGCTATCTAGACACCCTCGGCATGACTAAAGGATATCTTATTTTATTTGAAATAAAACCTTCCAGTATTATTCCATGGGAAACCCGCGTTAAATGGGAAGATATTTCTCATCAGAATAAAAATATTACTATCGTGGAAATGTGAGACAACTTGTTGTTTGATTTATAAATAAAAATAAAATTGGAGGAAATTTTAAAATGAAAAGTAAACGATATTTTAATACAACTGGTTTTTGTATGCCTGAAAGACATTATATGGTTGACCCTTTGCGCAACCAAAAAATCATATTCGATTTAATAGAGAAGACGCAGTACTTCACAATCCACGCGCCAAGGCAGACAGGAAAGACTACGCTTTTACATGAATTAGCGCATAGATTAAATAAAGAAGGAAATTATATTTCAGTAGTGTTTTCGGTAGAGTCCGCGGGGTATCGGTCTATAACTGAAGAAACCGCGAATTTAAAAATAATAAATTCTCTTTATGAATCATGCGAGTTATTTATTTCTAAGGAGTTATGGCCGAAAAAGTCGCTAGCAGATGAAAAGTGTTCTTTACAGACTTATTTAAATAATTGGGCGGGTTCTCAAAAAAAACCAATAGTTTTATTATTAGACGAAATAGATTCGTTATATGATGACGTATTAGTATCAGTGCTAAGACAACTACGTAATGGTTTTCAAGGAAGGCCAAAACATTTTCCATCAACCATAGCTTTAGTGGGATTAAGAGATGTTCGGGAATATAAAACAAAAGTCCGTCCGAGTGAAGTGTCTCTAGGCTCCGGTTCGCCCTTTAATATAAAAGCGGAATCAATTCTTTTAGGAACATGGACAAAAGAAGAAATAGCTGAATTATACAGTCAGCACACAAAAGATACAGGGCAGATATTTTCAAAAAAAGTAATAGATAGAATCTATGAATTAACCGGAGGCCAGCCGTGGCTGGTAAACGCGGTAGCGAATGAAATAGTGGAGAAAATATTAAAAAGTGATTACACAAAAAAAATAACACTCGCTCACGCGGAAGAGGCGAAAGAAAATCTAATCGCGCGCAGAGACACGCATTTAGATAGTTTATTAGATAAACTGAAAGAACCCAGAGTTAAAAACATTGTCAGTGCTATTATAAACGGCGATTCTCTTGTGTATGACAACTTCAATGATGATCTTAGGTATGTTATAGATTTAGGAATTATCCGCAAAGAAAAATATGACATAATTTTTTCAAATGAAATATACCGAGAAATAATTCCTAGAGTTTTAAACTTTTCTATGCAAGAAAACATTAGAGAAGAAGGCATGACTTCTTGTTACATAAAACCTGACGCTAAGCTTGATATGGATAAACTATTAAAAGCGTTTCAAAAATTTTATCGCCGTAATAGTGAACATTGGCTAGAAAGATTTGATTATAAAGAAGCTGGACACGGGCTTCTTTTAATGGCCTTTTTGCAGAGAGTAATCAATGGAGGCGGCAGAATTGATCGTGAAATGGCGGTTGGCCGAGGACGAACAGATTTAACCATTGAATTCGCCGGCGAGACCTTTGTTTTGGAACTAAAATTAAAAAGAGACAGCGATAGTAAAGAAGATGGCCTCGACCAAATTTCACGCTACCTAGACACACTCGGCATGACAAAAGGGTATCTTATTTTATTTGAAATAAAACCTTCCAGTATTATTCCATGGGAAACCCGCGTTAAATGGGAAAATGTTTCTCATCAGAATAAAAAAATTACTGTTGTGGAAATGTGAGATAGCTTATCGTTTGATTTATAAATAAACATGGAATGAATATGGAGGATTTTAAAAAATGAAAAGTAAACGATATTTTAATACAACTGGTTTTTGTATGCCTGAAAGACATTATATGATTGACCCTTTGCGCAACCAAAAAATCATATTCGATTTAATAGAGAAGCCGCAATACTTCACAATCCACGCGCCGAGACAGACTGGAAGGTTTTAATTCAAATAAAATAAGATAGCCTTTTGTCATGCCGAGTGTTTCAAGATAGCGTGAAATCTGGTCTAGGCCTTTTTGTTTCGCGGACGGCAGTCGTTTTAATTTTAATTCTAAAACAAATTTATCACCGTTAAATTCTATAAGTAAATCAGTTCGCCCTGTACCGACTGCCATTTCGCGATTTATTCTGCCGCCGCCGTTTATTACTCTTTGAAGATACGCCTTTAAAAGTAAATGTGGTCCTGCTTCTTTATAATCAAATTTTTCAAGCCACATTTCAGAATTTTCACGATAAAACTCTTGAAACGCTTTTAATAATTTATCCATATCGAGTTTACCGTTGGGTTTTATGTACCAAACACTTTTCCCTTCATCTCCAATAGCATCTTGGAACGGATCTGTAAGAACCCTTGGTATAATTTCTCTATAAATTTCATTTGCAATTTTGACAGGTTTTGTTTCAGAAATAATTCCAAGGTCACGACAATATAAAATGTTGTCATTATAAGTATTAAAATCCATAAGGTCTCCATTGATAACCGCTGTTACTATTTTATTGACCTTAGGTTCTTTAAGTTTATCTATTAAACTGTCTAAATGCGTATCGCGTCTTTTTATAATGTTTTCCTTAGCTTCTTCCACAATAGCGAGTGTTATTTTTTTTGTGTAATTTTCATTTAGAATTTCAAATACGATTTCATTCGCTATAGCGTTTACCAGCCATGGCTGGCCTCCGGTTAATTCATAGATTCTATCTACTATTTCTTTTGAAAATATCTGACCTGTATCTTTTGTATGCTGACTATATAATTCAGTTATTTCTTCTTTTGTCCATGTCCCTAAAAGAATTGATTTCGCTTTTATATTAAAGGGCGAGCCTGAACCTAGCGACGCTTCGTCTGGACGAACTTTTAATTTGTATTCTCGAACATCTCTTAATCCCACTAAAGCTATAGTTGATGGGAATTGTTTAGGCCTCCCTTGAAAACCATTCCGTAACTGCCTAAGCACTGAAACTAAAACATCATCATATAATGAATCTATTTCATCTAATAACAAAACTACATGTTTTTTAAGAGAAAGAGTCCATTTGTTTAAATAATCTTGCAATGAAACACCTTGTCCTAATTTAGGGATTTTAGGCCAAAATTGTTTATCAATAAATAAATTACATGCTTGATAAAGCGAACTTATTATTTTAAAATTCGCGGTTTCTTCAGTTATAGACCGATACCCCGCGGACTCTACGGAAAACACTACTGAAATATAATTTCCTTCTTTATTTAATCTATGCGCTAATTCATGTAAAAGTGTCGTTTTTCCAGTCTGCCTCGGCGCGTGGATTGTAAAGTATTGTTCTTTTTCAATAAGGTCAAATATTATACTTTGATTTTTT
This sequence comes from Candidatus Omnitrophus magneticus, assembly GCA_000954095.1. Classification (GTDB taxonomy): domain Bacteria; phylum Omnitrophota; class Gorgyraeia; order Tantalellales; family Tantalellaceae; genus Omnitrophus_A; species Omnitrophus_A magneticus. The sequence goes on from JYNY01000136.1 coordinate 4,690, forward strand.
AATGGGTCTAACATATAGTGTTTTTCAGGCCTACAAAAACCTGTTGTATTAAAATATCTTTTAGCTTTCATTAAAAAAATCCTCCAAATTTTATTATATAGCGGCAAATCTCCGCGTCCTTGCGTTTAACCAAAAAACTAGCGTTCTCCCCCATGAATAAATAAGGCTAAGATGTTCGAAATAAAACCCCATCTGGCCGTAACTAAAGGCAGAGATTGTAGCCCCGATGGAACTACGTGGGTGCCTTCCTAGTAATCCCGAAAGAAAACCAGAGTTAAGCTCCCAATTTTATAGTATTGGACAAATTCTCTTACCAAAAGCACGCACCAGACAGGAAATTAGAATTATTCCGGATTTTACAATAACCTTCAAGAAAAATGGTCTATTGCAAAATACAAAATTATTATAACACTTAGTAATTACGGCTTCAACCCGCATGATTGATAATTTCTAAAAATATATTTAAAATTGAACCCGCTGGGGTAGGATAAATAAAGATTGGCTAAAAATTTTGACAAAAAAGTGGTGCGCGAGGCGAGATTTGAACTCGCACGGGATTGCTCCCGCTAGCCCCTCAAGCTAGTGCGTCTGCCATTCCGCCACTCGCGCATAAAAGTTGGGCTATTTTATTTCATGAACAAACATTCGTCAAGGATAACAATTATCATTTTCCCGCGCAAGGTAAAAAAATACTAACCGTTGTGCCTTTTCCGGGAATACTGGAATATTTAATATCCCCTCCGTGGGCTTTAATAATACCATACGAAACAGAAACACCAAGTCCTGTTCCATTTTTTTTCGTTGTAAAAAATGGATTAAAAATTCTCTGCAAATGTTCAGGAGGAATACCGCATCCTATATCGGAAATATCCACGCGAACCATATTGTTATCAACTAAAGTTGAAATCGTTATAACGCCCTTACTAATCATAGATTCAGCGGCATTTTTTATGAGATTAATAAATACTTCATTCATTTGTTCTTCATCTATTTTTACTAATGGCAGATCTTTCGCGAATTTTTTTACAATAGTAATATTATCCAATGAAAATTGATGCGCTAAAATATCTATAACTAAATTAAGCGGATCAAGAATATTTTCTTCTTTAATATCACCTGCTTTGGTCTTAGAAAACTTCAACATACGTAATATAACATTTTTAGCCCGTTCGCACTGGTCTCGAATAACATCCAAATTTTGTTTAACACTAGAAGTAAGATTTTGTTCCATTGATAAAAGCTGGGCTCTGCCTGAAACGACTAAAAGCGGATTATTAATTTCATGCGCCATATCTGAAGCAAGCTTACCAAGCTGAGATAATCTTTGGGACTCTTCAAGCCGTTTGCGTTCAGTAATATCTGAAAAAATCATAACCGCCGCGATTACTGCGCCTTTTTCGTCTAAAACCGGAGCACTCGCTATCAATAAAGTCCGTTCACAACAAGATGTTTTAACAATAAATTCCGCCTCAATATTTTGTTTATTAAAATAGGCTTTTGCTAAAGGCAAATCTTTTAAATTACAAACAGTACTGTTTTGAAAAAGTTCAGGCCATTTTTTTAAATACTCCATAATAGGCATACTCGAATCTGAATCAGAAACTTTAATGCCAGAAATTTTAGCTCCGGCAGAATTAGCTATCATAACATTCCCGCATCCCCCCTCAACAATAGTTATACCTATCGGAGTATGCTCTATAGATTCAGAAAGTAACGTTTTCATTTCCCTAGCAGATTTTTCAGCATGTTTTAAATCAGTTATATCAACACTTACCCCTCTATAA
>JYNY01000138.1 GCA_000954095.1 Candidatus Omnitrophus magneticus
CGCGCGGTATCAGTAATTTTGATAGATCTAGCCAATGGGAATACATCGCGAACGCAGATGCGAATAATACATTCGGTAGCGTAGACTGGAATTTGGGAGAAGTAGACGCGATGACCGCGTTAGACACAGCCGGTGAAAGCACGACAATAGACGGAACTTTATGGAATTATATCGCGAGAGATTTTAATAATGCCGGATTCTGGGGCACGGGGGAAAGTTTAGGTAGCGCTTGGATAGACGTATATGGATTCGAACACATATATCTTAACAATTCACGCGGAATCAGTACTTGCGCAAAGCCAACAGAATTAGAAAGAATAATCGCAGTAGATGAAGCACAGTTTAATTCTAATTGGAACAATACAGAAATAAAAAGTTTATATGACGCGTACTCAACGCAAACTAACGCGTCAGTAGATTCTTTAAACTGGCAATACACAAACGTAGCTTACTCCGCGAATGGCGCGTGGGGATTGGGAAAAACAATCGGTAACGCGTGGCTTGATAAATACGGCTTTATGCATATGTATCTGAACGCGGATGAAGGCATGACAACAAATGATAAAACCACAATATGGAATTATATCGGGAAAGCCGGATACAGCGCGGACTTTAACGAAATATTTAATGAAGATTGGAGCGCGGAAGAAGTTCAAGCGTTATACGCGTTATATCAAGCGCAGTCTGGAAATGTTACACTCAACGGAATTAGATGGACATACACATCTGAAGAATTTTCAGAAACGCAAGGTAAAACACTAGGAGATTACTGGGTAAGTAATAACCATAAATTTATCTACTTAGGCTCAGGACTTGAAGGTTCGCCAGTTCCCGAAATCCCGGGCGGAATGGGCTTAGCGCTATTATTCGGGTTTGGAGTGAGTTATTTAAGACGGATAAAGAAGTAGAGTATATATCGTAACTACCTTAAAAGGGGAAAAGGATACAAAGGAGAAGGGGAACATTTCCCCTTCTCCTTTGATACAGAAAAAATAGACCTTAGGCAAGGGGGTGACAGCGAGCCCCATAATCAAGCAACTTGCAAGACACGACAAAAGTTAACCGGATAAAGAAAGGCGAGCGTCAAGAGGGGGAAGGGAACCCTTCCCCCTATGAAAAAAACTGTGTGTAGGAATCTTTATTTTATTAGAATTATTTTTACAACATAAAAAAATAAATAACGAGAACACAATTTTGGAGTGAGTTATTTAAGACGTATAAAAAAATAAACTTATGTGCACACCTCCTTTAAAAGAAGTCCGTCTTTGATGTGTTGTCAAAGGCGGATTTCTTTTTTTTGTAAAAATTTTTGGCGAAAATATTTTGTTTTGAGAGATTGTTCTTTTGTAATCACTAAGCGGATGGTAATTGCAAGCTTGATTATTAACGTTGGGATTTTCCATGAAGCAGGAATTTATATATGGTATAACCATTTCAAAAACATCATAAAACCCTTATGGATTCCCGCTTTCGCGGGAATGACAGAATGATGTTTTCTAAAGGATATAGAAAAGTTTATTACTAACCGCTTAGTGCTTACGTTCTTTTTCTCACGTTTTGCAATGCCGCGCGCGGGAAATAATTCTAGAGACTACTAGAATCGCGCTATTTTCTATTATTTTCTTTCCCCGCGCAATCTGTTATAATCTAGAAATATTTATTTATAAAATTATTTGGAGGGAATTTTAAAATGAAAAGTAAAAGATATTTTAATATAACCGGGTTCTGCCGTCCTGAAAAACATTACATGTTGGATCCATTAAGAAATCAGAGTGTAATATTTGATTTTATTGAAAAAGAAGAGTATTTCGCCATCCACGCGCCGAGGCAGACTGGAAAAACAACACTTTTACATGAATTAGCGCATAGATTAAATAAAGAAGGAAATTATATTTCAGTAGTATATAT
>JYNY01000139.1 GCA_000954095.1 Candidatus Omnitrophus magneticus
TTTCGAAGAAAAATATACGGAATCCATGGACATCCCAGCCGCGAAAATTTATTTTTAATTTTTAATTCCAAAAAATCTTTTTTCTGTAATCTTCTGTAACCTGTATGGATTCCTGCTTGCGCAGGAATGACAATACCGGGGACATGTTTTACGGCTTAGAACATCCTGCCTTTCCCTAATTTGCCACAGGCAAATATCCGAAACCCATAAACGTCCTAGCAAAAAATCTAATCTCTATTTTTAATTTCCCATTTCAAAAAGCGCGCCCATCTCTCAAACAAGGCATCTGCCTAGAATAATCGCGCGCCGGGAGGAGTACGCGCCCTATCCTAGGCCCGCCCAATCTATAACAACATGCTATAGATTTTTCTAAATTCCCACCACCATTGCCCCGCTAGTTTAAAATCTACCCGCAAGGCATTCTGCAATCTCAAAATCTTGAAAGCACTAAACGGTTAGTAATAACCCTTGTTTTGTCATTCCGTAATTTTTTAAAAAAAAATATACGGAATACATGGACATCCCAGCCGCGAAAATTTATTTTTAATTTTTAATTCCAAAAAATCTTTTTTCTGCAATCTTCTGCAACCTGTATGGATTCCTGCTTGCGCAGGAATGACAATGCCGACGACATGTTTTACGGCTTAGAATATTCTGCGTTTCCCTCTTCCCATTCTGTCATTCCGTAATTTTTCGAAGAAAAATATACGGAATCCATGGACATCCCAGCCGCGAAAATTTATTTTTAATTTTTAATTCCAAAAAATCTTTTTTCTGTAATCTTCTGTAACCTGTATGGATTCCTGCTTGCGCAGGAATGACAATGCCGGCGACATGTTTTTTGACTTAGAACATTCTGTCATTCCGTAATTTTTCGAAGAAAAATATACGGAATCCATGGACATCCCAGCAAAAAATCTAATCTCTATTTTTAATTTCCCATTTCAAAAAGCGCGCCTATCGCTCAAACAAGGCATCTGCCTAGAATAATCGCGCGCCGGGAGGAGTACGCGCCCTATCCTAGGCCCGCCCAATCTATAACAACATGCTATAGATTTTTCTAAATTCCCACCACCATTGCCCCGCTAGTTTAAAATCTACCCGCAACGCATTCTGCCATCTCAAAATCTTGAAAGCACTAAACGGTTAGTAATAACCCTTGTTTTGTCATTCCGTAATTTTTTTTAAAAAAATATACGGAATCCATGGACATCTCCGCCGCGAAAATCTCTTTTCAATTTTTAATTCCAAAAAATCTTTTTTCTGTAATCTTCTGTAACCTGTATGGATTCCTGCTTGCGCAGGAATGACAGTGTTGGCGATATGTTTTTTGACTTAGAACATTCTGTCATTCCGTAATTTTTCGAAGAAAAATATACGGAATCCATGGACATCCCAGCCGCGAAAATCTCTTTTCAATTTTAAATTCCAAAAAATCTTTTTTCTGTAATCTTCTGTAACCTGTATGGATTCCTGCTTGCGCAGGAATGACAGTGTTGGCGATATGTTTTTTGACTTAGAACATTCTGTCATTCCGTAATTTTTTTTAAAAAAATATACGGAATCCATGGACATCTCCGCCGCGAAAATCTCTTTTCAATTTTTAATTCCAAAAAATCTTTTTTCTGTAATCTTCTGTAACCTGTATGGATTCCTGCTTGCGCAGGAATGACAGTGTTGGCGATATGTTTTTTGACTTAGAACATTCTGTCATTCCGTAATTTTTTTTAAAAAAATATACGGAATCCATGGACATCCCAGCC
>JYNY01000140.1 GCA_000954095.1 Candidatus Omnitrophus magneticus
CATTACCTACCTGTCTATATTGTTGAGACTTGTTACCAAAAAAGATAAATGTATCCGGAAATGATTGTAGCCGGGCGCTTTCCCTGACAGTAGGGACCCTGTTGCAACAATAGTGGAAATGATGCCTGTGTCCTGTATCAATCGTTGGCGCAGGTTTCTGGCTATGAAATCTTGTCCAGGCAACATGAAAGTTCCTCGTGGCCTTATACTTGTCGGGTAAATTCTTATAATTTCCACCCTCCGGAACAAGCGAAATCACAGTTCTCGTTTTCTCAGAGTGAACCGTACCTATATGATTATGTAGATGAGCCGCGCCTTTTCGGCAAAAGTCTTGATAGTTGGTCAACCTTATATACTCAGGATATGCCATAGGATCATGTCCAGTATTATTCTCTAAAGAAGGTAAATCGCTTATAGCCTGGCTAACGGTGATATGCTGGTTCTTTCCAAGGACTGCTTGAGGAAATTCGAAATTTCTGCCTTTGCCGTATAAGCCAACAAAGAAAACCCTGTTTCGTATTTGTGGCACGCCATAATCAGCGGCATTAAGCTTGGCGTAGCTAACCCGATAGCCCAAATCTGAAAAACGCTCTACAATCTGATTCCTTATCTGTCCCCCGTATAATGTAATGATCCCGGGAACATTCTCGATTAAAAATGCTTTTGGCTTAATCTCTTTAACAAGACGAATAAACGATAAATAGAGTTCATTTCTTGGATCATCAAACCTCCGTGGCCCGGACAAAGAAAAACCTTGGCAAGGTGGACCGCCAACAATGACATCTATTTTTCGCTCTTTAGCAATCGTAACAATTTCCTTTTTATGAACCAACTTCACATCACCAGAAATAGTATTCGCTCCGTTATGAT
>JYNY01000141.1 GCA_000954095.1 Candidatus Omnitrophus magneticus
CTAATAGGCTGTTCATTGAGTCTATAAGAGCGTTTGCCGGATACATAAATTCTTCAGAACCCATTTCTTCTATCGGCATAGCGCGTTTAAGGTTTTCATTATTTTGCGAGAGATTTGTTATTCCTACTTTTGATATTAGTGTTTCTATAACAATAAGCGCATTGTCTTTTATTTGTATACTAAGCCCTTCTGATAGTTTTTCTCCTTCAGCGTTTATAGCGAGTTTATTCCAAGAAAATTCATACGCGCTTGCGTCTGTAATTATTGTGAGCGTGTCGCCAAGTTTATGAATTATCATTCCATTTGCCAAAATTTTTCCGCCAAGAGAGATTTCTTCAGAGCTTATTTTATGTTCATATATCCGTTTTTCAATATGACGGCTGTCTTCGCGTATTCTATTTAATAAATTTTTTATATACCTTTCAATCTGTCCGTCTGTTAAAGTTTATCATTGGCTGGATAACCTTGGACCAATACCTTCTTTTATATATTTTTTACTGTCAGGAACAAGTATTATCGGGAAAAACATAGAATAAAGTTCTATATTTTTAAATAATCGTTCTTTAATTTCTTTGTCAAATTTTGATACGTTATCTGAAATATAATGTCCTAATTCATGCGCCGCGACCGCGAATTCTTCTTCAGGATTGTTCATATCACTTATTATGATATCCAATCCATCGTAATATCCTAAAATTTCGTCTGGAGGCCGTTGTATAACAAGTAGTTCTGGAATATGGTCTCCAAAAACTTTTTTAAAATTATCTTCACCTAAAATTTCAAGTAAAACATTTTTATCAAAATTTATAGTACGGATTATTGGCAAGGCATTATAATTTATGAACGGCCTGCCGCCGTTATAACTTAAACCTTCCAGATATATTTTATGGGTGTGGCTTATCTTTACTAGCCGTGTTAAAAATCTTTTTATTGATTCTACTTTTATCTTTTCAGCGCTTGTTATTTCAATGAAATCACCGAGAATAACCCCTAATTGAGGTTCTATTTCATTAGCTAGAGTTATTATCTCGTCTAAAATTTTTTTATCTGATTGTAATATTTCAAGGGCTAGGCCTTTTAGCACTTGGTTAAAAATGCGCGTTAAAAATACGATGTACCTCTCAGTGCTATTTAATGTAGGGCTTATATTTTTAAATGTGTTTATAGCTTTTTGTAGTTCGTTAGGATCAAACTTATAAGCCTCCGCGCGTTCTTGTAATATTTTTTCTTTTTTTTCTTCGCTTAATTCTTGTTTTATTTCTGTCATCCGCGCTGGAAAATTTGTTTGGATTTCGTTTATCAGCCAGTTAAGATCATTAGCCGGTGTTATCTGTATATTTTTTATTTTGAATAAATCATCATTAACCGGGAAAAATCCGTCTAATGAAATTTCTTTGGGCAGTTTTTCTGTGTTTATCGCGTTTAAAATTTTTTCTCTATTAAAATATACTTCTCCTCGTTTATAAACTTCGCGCATAATCTCGCGCATTTCTTCGTCAGTATATTCTTTCATAGGTTCAGATGTGTATACTTTTACGGATTTCCGAGTTAGCGGCACCGGAAATTTATACCGGTTCGAACCTTTGCCTGTTCCTCCGTATCGTTCAGCGGGATTATATGTGAGCGTGATTTCTATTTCAGTATCAAGTTCTATTTCTAACGCGTCTCCAGCTGGAGTTTCCACATAAAACTTTTTTTCTCCGCGCGCGATAGCGTCAAGAACATACCACACGTCTCGCGTGACATTCGCTTCGTCAATTAAAATCCGTATACGGTTTGATGTGGGATATCCCGCGAGTATCCGTTTCCCGTTGATACGGCCGCATGAAAGAAGAAAATCTGATACAGTCATTTCAACAGTCTCTCCCATAGAAAGGCTTACAGTAAGTTTTGTCGCCTGCATTTGTTTCCACGGATTAACACGGGATATCGCTGTCCCTTCAGCTTTAGTAAGCATTTTGGGTATTGTTGTTTTTCCTGAGCCGGTCTCTCCAGCGAAAAGAACTATACGCGGCCTTATAATTTTATTTGTCGCGGTTAATACCGGAGTATGCGCTTCTAATAGGCTGTTCATTGAGTCTATAAGAGCGTTTGCCGGATACATAAATTCTTCAGAACCCATTTCTTCTATCGGCATAGCGCGTTTAAGGTTTTCATTATTTTGCGAGAGATTTGTTATTCCTACTTTTGATATTAGTGTTTCTATAACAATAAGCGCATTGTCTTTTATTTGTATACTAAGCCCTTCTGATAGTTTTTCTCCTTCAGCGTTTATAGCGAGTTTATTCCAAGAAAATTCATACGCGCTTGCGTCTGTAATTATTGTGAGCGTGTCGCCAAGTTTATGAATTATCATTCCATTTGCCAAAATTTTTCCGCCAAGAGAGATTTCTTCAGAGCTTATTTTATGTTCATATATCCGTTTTTCAATATGACGGCTGTCTTCGCGTATTCTATTTAATAAATTTTTTATATACCGTTCAATCTGTCCGTCTGTTAAAGTTTTTAATTGGCTGGATAACATTGGAACAATACCTTTTTTAATAAATATTTCTCTATCTTCAGGACACATCGCGCCGATTAAAACAGTATTTACCGCTCTTATTACATACCATAACGGGTCTTTCCGCGAAATATTTTGTTCAAAGTCGGATTGTTTATACATTTGAACTCTAAGCGCGAGTTCATTTATGCCTAATGGATTAAAATCATATCCAAGTTCAAATTGTTGATTTGTACTAAAATTTTCAGCTAATGATGCTACCTGAAATAAAAATGCGGTTTCATCCATGGTAATATTGGGATATTGCGCTGATAAAATTTCATGTATTTCTTGAACATCGGATATCGCGTGTAGCCCTATTTTTCTAAAACGGTTCGCGAAAGGAGATGTGAGTCCGTCTATATTTGAGGTTACGGGAACTATTGTTATCCATGGCGGCAAAATATATGTTGAGAGTTTTCCGGTTTCGTCTTTTATCAGGCACGAACGAGTCGCGATAAGTTCATTTAATTTTACTAATTCATTTTTTGGGATAGCGTCCACATTAGATATTCCTATAAGAAGAGGTACTCTCTCGGATTCAGGGGTTAGAGCGATTTCATCTTCTTTTAATAGATGCCGTCTAATAGCGCCGTGAGTTTGGCGGAAACTATCTTTAGCTCGTCTGTGCCCGGACTCGTCAAAACTAGGCTCAAATTCAAATGATTCGTTTACTAAAAGAAGTTTTGCTGTGACAAATGGATGGCCTTCTATTATTTCAAGTTTTCTGCCTGTTTTACGCGCGAATAGTTTTAAAAATCCTATACCGTCCGCGCCCGGTTCTTCGTGTATAAGAACTTGTCTATTCGGCGGAAGGTCTTCTGAAATTTCTTTTTCTCCAGCAGTAAGCATCCGTTCCATAGCGCGCGTTTTACGGATATATGACGATGATTTTTCTAAATGCGCGGTTTCTTCTTGGGGAATATTTGAATAACCTCTGTCTATTAGTTTTACATCTTCATATTCAGGAGAAATAAAATCAGGAAAAATTTCTTTAATAAGTGTTTCCGCTGTAGCGCGTTCTGTCTTATCCACAAGGCCTTCAAGATAGTTTACGCTTACCGCTGAATAAACAAGTTTAAGCGCTGTTTCTTTAGAACTTCCAGCAGGAATTTCTTTTAGTATCTGGATAGTGTCTATAAGATCGCGCGGACTTACCATCCGTTTTTGCGGATGTTTACGGCTTAATAAACAATGAAGATTCCCAAGTTTTTTCTTAATAAGAATATCTACAGGCTTGCCTTCTAAATAATAATCAATCAATATACATGAATCTTGCGTGGAAAGAATATTATCTACTCTGATTTTTCCAACCCTAGTGTCCAATTCCCATGTTAATGGTTTTCTGCCAGATGTTTTAAAATGATCGTTTTGCGTGATTGTTAAACTAAATTCAGGATGTCGTTTTATAGTTATTCCCGCTAACCCCGGATGATACATCCCTAAATCTATTTCCACTAAACGACTTACTTCAGTTATCCATTTTAAAAGATGTCCCGCGCCTCTACTTACCATACCTTCGTCCGCCACAAAATTTCCGCCTTCTTCATACATCCTTAAAAATGGTAAAAGATATCTATTGTCTGTATCTCTATCAAGCGTGTTAAGTATTATTTCTTTTCCTCGCAATCCCATTGACCCTAAGAGAGACCCTATGGTTATCCATTTATACATACCTTCTTCATGATACGGCCTTCCTGTTGATTTACTTATATCTCGCGCCCCTGATGTTTTCCCGCCTCCCGGATCGCCTTCAAGTGATACCGCTAGTCCCGCGCTATTAAATATCATAGCGCTTGCTTCACTGGCTAACAGGCTTTTTAACGGCGCGTTTAATCTGATTTTTATTTCTTTGCCGTTCTTGGTAACTATATATCTGCCAAATTCATCTAGTTGTTTTACTTTTTCATAACGCGTCTCGTGTCGCGCTAATTCCGATGTTCCAGCTTTAATAACAAAATATACTTTACCGTTTTCTTCTATAAATTCCCGCGTATAGTGAATTATTGATTGGTCAAAGTCTATTGATTTTAAATATACCGTTCTGAAGTTTCGTTCCTCTATACCTTGTTCTATATTTTCATCTATTCGTGTAAGCCCTATACCTAATGTGTGATATGCTATAAGTTTCATTAGTTCTTCTGTTAAATCGTCTTTGGCGTAATGTTTTTTTATTTCGGTTATGAAAAGATTTATTTCCGCGGGATTCAGCCTATTGTGCGGATATAATCCTTCTTCTTTTTCTTTTTCATATAAATTAAACGCATTTTTCGCGCATTTTAACGCTAACGAACGGAGATTAGCGTCTCTAACCATGCTGAGGCCTGACGGCACATGACTATTTATCCAGTCATGTCCGAATTCTTCTGATATGTTTACAGGAAAAAATCTGTCAATGTCAGCAGAATGCAATGATATCGGTTCTTCCGCTGTTCCAATAGCCCGGAATATCAGATTTTTGGGTTTATATCCAATAACAAAACCGACGAAATCTTTTTTTTCAGAATTAGTAAGGGTTGTTATTTCATCAGGCAGAGTTTTTTTAGTTGTTTCATGAAATTCTTTTATCAAGCGCGCGTAACAATTTCGTTCCTTAACTTGTTTTAACACATCTTCTATCACAACATCGTCTAAAATTTCTTCAACTGACAGCCAGTTTGTCTGGAAAAATTCATTTAAAAAAGGCGCGACTTGCGGGTTTAAATTTAAATATCCCAAAAACCACGCGAAATATCTATCTCCGTTTAAATGGCTTTCTAAAATAACATAAGGAAGAATACCAAGCTTATTCATGGGGGATTTGTCTAACGGCGCGCGGTTTATACCGCCTATCAGGCTTTTTTTGTTATGGAACCGGCTTAATGGAATTATTGTTTCAGGTGTGCCGGGTTTTTCTTTAGACATGACTTCATGGCGAATTTTTTCAAAAGAAATGGTTCCATTTGTCATAACTAAAAGAGGAATATCTAATGAAAAATCTTTTATAAAATCTAATAACTCAGAGCTGGATAATGGCGGAGGAAGATCCGAAACATGCGTTAAAATTATATCGCGCGCTTGATTCATATCCGCCCGTGAATCCCACATTCTCACAAATACTATATGCAGTATTTGTTTAAAGGCATCTTCACTTGACGCGCCTTTTTCTATAGCGCAAAACAAAAGTTCCGTAAACCGTTCTATTTGGCGCGGAGTAACTTCGCGTTTTGAATTGAAAATATTTTCTCTAACTGATTTAACTATTATATTGTAAACGTCGCTAAGTATTTTTGATTTTGATACAGCATATCCGCGGGGAACTCTTTTCTGTAAATCTTTAGGCATCTTGTTCCACCGCGATAAGAATTTCTGTTCTGTTATGCGCCTAATATCTTCTTCTGTCCGTTCCATATAATATGTCGCGGGAATATTAGCCCCTAAAATATTGGGCATATCTTTTCTAATGTTTCCGGTAAAAATGTGCGTTAATCCTTTACCAAAAGATTTTTTACCAAAATCTTCTTTATCTTGGTTAGCGAATTCCCAGCCATACCGCGAGTCTCTGCCTGCTATTACAGGCCACATCCATTCTAAAAATTTCATCCGCGTATCCACTTCGTTTAATATGATTCCTTTACCAGATTCTGATATCTGGCGCCAATATTCTGCTTCGCGCATTTCTAGCCCTTTTGGAGAAAGCCCTAAACTCCCTCTAAACATATTTAATTCGGTTTCTTTATTTAATGTGTATTCTTCTTGTTTAGAACCGATAATATCAAAAAATACACGCGCGATTGTTGTTTTTCCTCCGCCGGGTAATCCTTGTAAAAATATTGTTTTTGACGGCGTGCACTTGTATATCCGCGCTAATAAACAAAACATATGTTCTTCCGCTGAAGTAATAAAATAATCCTTACCTAAAAATTCTAAAAGGCTCTCGCCAAATTCCGGTATTTTGCCTTTATTATCATGTGTTTTTTGAGTTATAAATTTACCAAACTCGCTATTAGGCGCGATATCAAGTTTGACACCTCCAAAATTTACTGTTTTACCATCGGGAGATATAAATACTTTTGTTTTAGGAATATTCCCAATAATACTATTTAACAATTGAACAGCCTCTTTTTCTTGAGTTAATGAAAATTTTGATATTAAATGTAATGCTGATTCTTCACGCGTTATCTCTAGCGGATTAATCACGCCGTCATTATCTTTTATCCTTCCCGCGGTGTAGTACGCTATTTGAATTATGTCTTGCAGTTTTATTTTTTCTGAAACTTGAGAATTATTTTTTATGACATTAAACACGCGGTCCGTCAGATACTCAGCGCACTCAGAAGGAATTCCTGTTTCACTAATAAGATATTCTTTTAGTTCAGTATTAGTTACAGTCTCTAAATGACATCCTGCCGCTCTATCCATAAATGATTCGTCTCCAATTTCAGCAGTCTCATCCATAGTAAGAATTACTTGTAAATTGTCAGGCAAAAACATCTCTCCAGCTTTTTTCCCTAATTCATCAGTTTCGTCTTCTAGTAAAATTTTTCTTTCTAAAAGAAATTGATGTAACGCCATTCTAATATCTCCTGAAGCAAAATCAGGATTTTCTAATACAAGATATACTTGTTTATTAGGATTTAATTTCGCGAATTTACTAACTTTATTTATCGCGCCTGAAAGCCATTTTACTACACCGTCTTCTCCGGGCAGGTTCATCCCGAAAAATTCCTTGCGCTGTGTAAATCCGCTCATTGTTATAGGGAACACCTCACTATTTTCTTCTTTTGACAACGCTTTATATACCGCGTCAGGTAAATATCCTGACGGAATAAATAGAAATGCCGCCATCTTTGACGCCCTCGCGCGTTCTACCGCTGATAAAATCTTGCGGTCGCATGAATTTAAATACTCTCGGCTGTTTGTTAAAATATTGAAAATATTTTTTATTTCCGTTTCCGTATATCCTTCTTGTTTTAAAATATTGAACAATTTGGAAGACGTTGTTCCAAAGTTTTCTATTACCCACGATTCTTTTGTTAGAGATTCATTTATTTGCAGTATTTTAGAAATCTTTTTAAAATCAATATTTTTATCTTGAAAATATTTTTCTTTGACAACTATGTTTTCAAATCTACCATAATCAAATATTTTTAATATCTCGGAAACGTTAATTTCTTTACCGCCGGATACACTAGCTTCCACAAATAAATCACTGTACGCCTTACGATTAAAAACGTTTCCTAAGATCTGCGCGAATTCTTTGCGGTCTTCTGCGTTAATGAACCTCCCATAAACTGCCCATGCTGAAACAGTAAAATATTCAAAAACCCGTGATTTCGATTCTTCCATATCTTTTAAATAATACCGGCTGAATATTTTCATAAACCGCATACTCTCGCGGAAACTTAAATCTCCCACATGTTTTAGCCGCCTCGCGCGCCGCGCTTCTTGGATTGTCCTAGAAATATCCATGCTAAGCGTTCTTATAAGTTTGGCTTCTTTCTCAGTAAGGACTACTTGTTTACCTAACATCCTTTCAAAATAATTCCTTAAAAACGATTCATGTTTTGGATGTAAATTATCTATTTTTTCTTCTCCCTTAATTACGCGTAGGCATAAATTGTAAAAATTCTCATTAGACATGCCTGACATTATCCCTGGGTAACGGCTAGATAAACATATGTATATGTCTGGTATAGTGTCAGGAATTGTTGATTGTTGTCCTGCCTCTTTCTGTTTTATTATTTTTATCTTAGTTTCTATAAGAAATCTTAATACCATTTTTTGATATTTTTTTATTTCGCTGGCAGAATCAGGTGAAACCCGTTGAATTATATCCGCCCATTTTTTTATTATATGTAAATTTAAATTTTTTATATTGAGTTGTATCGACAACTTTACAATTTGTTCAGCGTTTTTTGATTCGCCTGTATTTATCACTTGTTTTATCCATTCAGTAACTGTATCCGTGTCAGTTTGCTTTGATTTTATTAAATACTGCATATCTTTAAGCGCGGACGTGAAATCTCGATTTTCAATCGCGGTAGTTATTTGTTTAAGAGTTTCCGATGTCCCCGCGGATTCAGATTTTCTTATTAAGGATTTTTCTATACCGCCTAATTTAACAATCTTTTCCATTTCTTCTGGATCTGCTGTTTTTACATCAACAGTTATCCCTAAATTTTCTAAAAGATTTTCAATACCATCTGGATTTTTTTCTATAACTTCTAAAAGATTAATACCTATTAGTGTTCCCGCAATGGTTAATTCGTCTTTTAACTCTTCAGGAACACGCGCTCTACGTAGGGAAAATGCTTTGCCGAATATATCTGCTAACCGTTCTTCTTCGATTTCATTTATTTCTGAAATGGGATTACCAGACATCCGCAACTTATCAATAAGAGCGTGAAATGTCTCATGACCGTCAAGATATCGAAGAATACGAGCAATAGTTACATCTTCTCCTAATAAAAATTTAAACTCAGAAATATATTTATTTATTTCTTCGCGGTTAACATAAATGGTTCCGGTACCGTCAAATGTTCTTTTGTATAATCCATGTATTTTCCCAGTGAGTATCATAAATTTATTATCTTCCTCAGCGTCGAATATACTTCTAAAATCCATTCCGTCTAAATTCATTATTTCTATATCGCCAAAATATTCAGGATGGTTGTTAACGAATGTTTCTGTGTTTTTATGGAACTCATCATAATATTTATCCATAATCTCGCGGAATTGTTTCCAGTCAAGT
>JYNY01000142.1 GCA_000954095.1 Candidatus Omnitrophus magneticus
AAAGAAAGGTCAATGAGACAAAGAAGACTACGCAATTTATACGAACGGCTAAAAGAGCTAAAAGAGATGAAAAAAATAACACGAGATGAATTACTAATGAAATTAGGGACAGCGCGTAAAGAAGCGGGAAGAATATGGAATATTATAGATATAAGAATTCCAATGAAAAATGAAAAAATTTCGGGAGATACTTTTACTTTTAAAATAAATCGAGAAAAACTTCGGGAACAACAATTTAAAGAAGGCACATATCTTTTACGAACTAATTTACAAGATGGTGAACCTGAAGAACTTTGGCAACGGTATATTTTATTGACTGAAATAGAACAAGCCTTTAAAGAACTTAAGAGTGATCTTCATCTGAGGCCTGTGTATCATCAATTAGACAATAGAATAGAAGCACATATTTTTGTATCTTTCTTGGCGTATTGCCTTCAGATAACATTAAAACAACAGGCAAAACAGCATGCGCCGGGTATTACACCACGCGCAATCTTAGAAAAATTTAAAACTATGCAAATGATAGATGTACATTTGCCAACAACCGATGGAAGAGAACTTATTCTGCCCCGATATACATATCCTGAAAAAGATATAGCGCTACTTTTGTATAAACTTAAACTAAAACTTCCCAATCAGCCACCACCAAAAATTCAATATCAACCTAATAAATGTGGGGCCGACCTTTTGCCTAAAACCCAGTAAAATAGCCAACTTGTGTCTCGAATAGCGGAAGATGGGGTAACTCCCATGGATTCCCTCTTTCGAGGGAAAGACAGAGAAGGAAGCTGGAATGACAGAATGACGTTTTTTTAAGGACTATAGAAAAGTTTATTACCAACCGCTTAGTAAGGCACTGTATAATTTTTTGTGTCTAAAGTGGTTAAGTAGGAATGAACGTAAAATAAAAGACCCCATTCTTTTATACAAAAAAATGGGGTCGAAAAAAAATT
>JYNY01000149.1 GCA_000954095.1 Candidatus Omnitrophus magneticus
CTTTTAGCCGTTCGTATAAATTGCGTAGTCTTCTTTGTCTCATTGACCTTTCTTTATCACGCCTGCCGTTACTAAAAGTCAATATATACAATTCTTTTTCTTCTCGGATAAGTTTTACTTTTACATTTTCTTGAACTTTTTTCCATGGTTCTTTTAATAATTGTTTTTCAAGCTTAGACAGTTTTCCTCTTGGCGTTCCGACAAGATAATCAGCATTATGTTCTCGCATTTTTTTAAGACTTTCTTCGGTAGGAATGCCTCTATCCATAATCCACAATCTATTTAATTTGCCATATACTGTTTCTATCTTTTTTAAAAATCCCGGTAGAGTTGTCCGGTCTTGAGTATTTCCCGGCATAACTTCATAGGCCACCGGAAAACCTTCTTTAGTGACTATAAGCGCAATTACTACTTGCACGCAATCACTTCTCTTATCTCTACTATATCCGAATTTTTTTAATCGTTCATTATCTTTTGAATCTGCCTCAAAATATGTGCTGGTAAGATCGTATAATAAAACATCATAGGATATATTAAATAATGTTTTCCAACGTTCAGATAAAAATGAAAATAAATCTTTTTTGGGCGCGTGAAGTAAATCCAAACAGCGATACAAAGTATCATCTAACGCGATAGAATCATCCTCTCCTAGCAAATCCGCCATAGCGCTACTTTTAAACCATTGCCTGTGTAAACGCCATTCACTACCAGCCGAAATCCAACGATACGTAACTAGTGTTTTTAAAACATTAAGCCAATTTGTCCCTTTACGGCTAGGGGTAAGATGTTTTGACCAAAAATTATCTAATCCCAAAAAATTCCACATCTCAAGCGCTAACCAGCATGCTCCCCATTCTCGTGGACGCTCAAGGCGCATTTCATTAAGTTTTATCTGTATTGGATTAGTAACTTTATCAGGCGGATTTATATCATCCGTAAAAATTGATAACTGGCGATATGTCTTATCGCTTTTATCAAATACTTCTAAAGCTTTACACCATGAAGCTTCTTGAGAATCATTAATTTCTCCCAAATAAAGAACTTGTCGTTTTATTACTCCGCGGCGAGTTCTAATACTTTCAACAATGCTGAAATAACGATGTTCTTTACCGTCTTTAAACCTTCTGCGACATTTTAAATACATAATGTCTATATTTTTACACAAGTAAATACTTTGTCAATCAACTAGGTCGGCCCCACAACCATTTTTTGAGTTTTTAAAACATGAAACCCGCATTAAATGGGCACTTCAAAATTTTAAAATCTGAAAAATAGCTGTTTTTTTACGCGAATAGCGGAAGATGGGCTAAAGCAAGTTCATTTAAAACACTCACGCCGTAGAGCGCCTCAATAGGCAATTTTATTCTCGGCCCCGGAATGCCGCTTATATCTTCAAGCATATCAAAAATTTCTTTTAACGTATAACTTTCTTTCTGCGTAACGATATAACGTTCTCCGCTCGCGCCTTTTTCCATCGCTTTAAGATGGGCGGACACTGTCATATCTAAACTGGACACGCATACCGTCGCGTCAAAATAACACGGATAAACCCTATTTAAAATTTTTATAATCATTTCGCCACTCGGTGTTGGCCTTGAATCTCGGACACCATAAAGAAAACTCGGATTTATCGCTGTTACATTACTTAATTTCGCATAATATAGTAGTATTTTTATTAGAACTGTAGTATACTTCTTCATAGGGGGTATACTATGACAAAGAGAAAAAAATTCAGGCAAAGAAGGGATTTTAAAAAATTAGAAGAACGGCGGATGAAAGCTGGAAAAATGTTTTCTGTGGGAACAAGACAGTCGGATGTTGCAAGAAAATTAAATGTTTCGACGCCAAGCGTAGCTCGCTCAATCCTGTCCGATAAAACTATTTCACCAAAAAACTAGTTGAAATTCCTTAATTTTAAAATCAGAAATTCTGGCTGGTGTTGCGCTTAACAGATCTATCAATGTCAACCTTGATAATAATGCTTCTTTTATTATCCTATGCAAATAAAATAACGATTTTTCATATTTAGATTGGTATTTTATATATGTCAAAAGTAAATAATATATCATCGCTATCCAGACTTGACTCATCACCGCATTTTTACTTGTTCCCAAAAATGTTTTTATTTGTAAATTCTGTTTTATCCATCTAAAAAATATTTCTATTTGCCATCTTGTTTTATATATTTGTACGATCGTTTTAGCTGACAGTTTAAAATTGTTGGTAACAAAACTAACTACTTCGTCACTTTTTTCATCTAAAAATCTTATCATTCTTAAATTCTTTTCATATTTTTTATTTTCTAGTTTTATTTTTTCATCAGACAATATCCCGTCTTTCATTGCCTCTAGATGCTGTCCGAGAACTGTATATTTTAGATTGTTTTTTAATTTAGTCACAAAATAACTCTTAGAAAAGTCAATATTACTCCATAGTTCAAGGTCTGTATACGCACGGTCAAAACAATATATGCTGTCCGGTTTAATATTTAATTTATCCTTAGCTATTCTTATATCAGAAATATTCCCTTCAGTTATCACTG
>JYNY01000143.1 GCA_000954095.1 Candidatus Omnitrophus magneticus
TTGTACAAATTGTCTAGCTGTTGCTTGGCATCTGGCTCTTGTTCGTTCTTGCGCGTAAAAATATTAGCTATATTATCGTGTAATTGCTTCTTCCACTTGCTGATCATGTTGCTGTGAATTTCGTA
Organism: Candidatus Omnitrophus magneticus; assembly: GCA_000954095.1. Lineage (GTDB taxonomy): Bacteria > Omnitrophota > Gorgyraeia > Tantalellales > Tantalellaceae > Omnitrophus_A > Omnitrophus_A magneticus. The sequence continues at coordinate 126 of JYNY01000143.1, forward strand.
TTCAGAACTAAGTTCAGCAATCGTTTTTGTTTCCTTAAGAGCCTCCAGTGCCACACGAGCCTTTAACTCTTTTGGATATTGTATTCGCTTCTTCATTTTGACCTCCTAGTTTGGCTATTATTATAGCCTGTTTTCACACCTTAACCAGTGGTCTGAATTCAGGGAAGCATTATA
>JYNY01000144.1 GCA_000954095.1 Candidatus Omnitrophus magneticus
GAGTAAAAGTGTTTTGTTATGCGCACTTTGCTGAATAGTGGAACGATCTTCCTTACGACGGAACTGCTAAATACGCCGCCGAATCAGGCTTAGCCTGCCTAGAAGCAGGGTTACCCTGTGTCAAGCGCGCCTTTGACATCTAAGAAATAACGCCAAAATTAGAAGGCTTGCGAAAAGACACGCCAGCCTTATTATCCATGCTCCAAGCACTAGCCAATCGCAGTTACAACAATTCAATCGAAATGTTTGATTTTTCTTCGACGAGCAAGAAAAAATACTTGACATTGAAAACTAATTGTTGTATTGTACTGCGAAATATAAAACAAATTGGAGGAGTGAATATGGATAATAACCTCAGCATTGCACAAGACTTAGACGAGTCTCAACTAAACGCTTTACTAGGTTTTCTA
>JYNY01000145.1 GCA_000954095.1 Candidatus Omnitrophus magneticus
TCAAAGGTTTGGAGTTTGTTTTTAGTGATGGCATTTTCGTTCTATAATTCGGGAGGCGTAGGATTTGCGGCGGAAGCCGTGAAAGACGCGGCAAATACCGCTACTATCGTAGAAGCGGCACCGGCAGTGGTAGAAGTATATCCTATTAATAACGTGAATGATATCGGTATTGCCATAGATAGCGGCACAATAAAATCACGGTATCAAGGTAATACTGATAAAGTTATTATTCACATACAGGATGCGCATTGTAATTATGAAGCGCAGGATAATATCAATAAAATTCTTGACCAGCTTAGCAAGGAATGCGGGCTTAATATGATTTCAGTTGAAGGTGCTGAAGGTGTTGTTGATACGTCTTGGTTCAGAGCATTTCCTGATGAAGAAATTCGTAAAGAGGTTGCCACTTATTTTATGAAAAAAGGCGAGATTACCGGCGCGGAATTTTTTTCAATTACCGGTGATTATAAAGGAACTATTTTCGGCGCGGAAACAAAAGATGATTACATAACGAACCTTAAAGCATTTACAAAAACATATCCGCATAAACCTATCATGG
>JYNY01000146.1 GCA_000954095.1 Candidatus Omnitrophus magneticus
ATAATGCACAAAGGCTACGTAACCGCAGGCTACAGAGGAAAGGGAAAGGACGTAGGGCTTTTCGTGCATCTAAGCGGCTCTACTATTTTGTCTCCAGACCCGAATCGCAAAGTTCTTGTCTGCTCTGTCGAGGAGGCTATCAAACTTGGCGCTGACGGTATTTCTATTCACGTTAATCTCGGCGCTGAAGATGACGACGTTATGTTAAGAGACCTCGGAACTGTAAGCACACATTGTACGAATTGGAGTATACCGCTTCTAGCTATGATGTATACGCGGGGAAAAAAAATTAAAGACGAATACGATGTCGAAGTAGTTAAAATAGCCGCACGAGTAGCAGAAGAGCTTGGAGCTGATCTTGTTAAGGTTAATTTCACAGGCAGCTCCGAATCCTTTGCTAAAGTTGTAGACGGCTGCTCCATTCCTATCTTAATAGCCGGCGGTGAAAAGGCTGAGTCTACTGTAGATATTCTTCGTAAT
>JYNY01000147.1 GCA_000954095.1 Candidatus Omnitrophus magneticus
CAGTGATAACTGAAGGGAATATTTCTGATATAAGAATAGCTAAGGATAAATTAAATATTAAACCGGACAGCATATATTGTTTTGACCGTGCGTATACAGACCTTGAACTATGGAGTAATATTGACTTTTCTAAGAGTTATTTTGTGACTAAATTAAAAAACAATCTAAAATATACAGTTCTCGGACAGCATCTAGAGGCAATGAAAGACGGGATATTGTCTGATGAAAAAATAAAACTAGAAAATAAAAAATATGAAAAGAATTTAAGAATGATAAGATTTTTAGATGAAAAAAGTGACGAAGTAGTTAGTATTGTTACCAACAATTTTAAACTGTCAGCTAAAACGATCGTACAAATATATAAAACAAGATGGCAAATAGAAATATTTTTTAGATGGATAAAACAGAATTTACAAATAAAAACATTTTTGGGAACAAGTAAAAATGCGGTGATGAGTCAAGTCTGGATAGCGATGATATATTATTTACTTTTGACATATATAAAATACCAATCTAAATATGAAAAATCGTTATTTTATTTGCATAGGATAATAAAAGAAGCATTATTATCAAGGTTGACATTGATAGATCTGTTAAGCGCAACACCAGCCAGAATTTCTGATTTTAAAATTAAGGAATTTCAACTAGTTTTTTGGTGAAATAGTTTTATCGGACAGGATTGGTGTTCTATTGATAGATGTTTTGATATATTATTCCAAGAAATCTGTGAACCGTAAGTAGTGTTTATTCCTTTAAATATTTCATATAAATAGTTTTCGTTTTTATTATGTTTTAAAATGTCTCCGATAATCCACTGAATATAAATATCGAAGATTGCTTTTGAAATAGTTTTTTTTATAAGGTATTCAGAGATAGCGGGTAAGTATCCTCCGTGTAACAAGTATTCTTGTAAATATTCTGTAAGACGGCCATGAAATTTTTCGTAGTTTGTAATTTCGGTGTTGAGTGGCGTGTTTTTTATCGTGTCGCATAAAGTTGATAATTCAGGAGCTCTCAACAATACAACTTCTCTGAAACAATGAGAGCCTCAAGGCTAAAATAAATTCCATACCCAAGGCGCAAGAAAATTCCATAGCGATAAACCAATAAAAGTATTTGCTTTATTATGATGTTTATTTGAAGGTAGAAGGGGGATCCCCCTTCTAAAATTTTTATTTTTTTAACCTTCCATCCCTATTTATAGTTAAACTATATACGGGGGTGGTTAATATGTTAGGAGTTGCCATGTATATTACTATTAAATCTTTACTTGAAAAAGGTCTTAACAAATCTCAAATAGCGCGTGATGTTAAACATGATTGGAAAACTGTTGATAAGATAATTAAACGTATTAAATCTAATCAAAGTTTTCCAATCAAAAAACCTCATCCTCAAAAACTCGATACCTATCGAGAACAAATTATTGAGTGGATGGAACAAGGATTAAGCGGGATTTTGATTTATCAAAAACTGCGTGAAATTGAAGTAAAAATATCTTATTCAGCTATTAAACGCTTTTTAGCAGGTATTAAAAGGAAAGAAAATATATTTGTTCGCATTCATACAGAACCAGCAGAAGAAGCTCAAGTTGATTTTGGGTATATTGGCCTCACTACTGATATCAACGGGAAACGTCGTAAAACTTGGGTATTTAACATGAAACTGAGTTATTCTAGATTAGATTATTATGAAAAAACTTACGATCAAACAGTTGAAACTTTTATAAATTGTCATAAAAATGCTTTTAAATATTTTAGTGGCATACCTAAAACTCTTCGAATTGATAATTTAAAGGCAGCAATATTAGAAGCTAATTTTTATGAACCCATCTTTAAACAGCTTTATAAAGATTTTTCTGCGCTAACAGAATCATAAGTATGCGATGTAAAGTTACGAGCTTCGTGATAAGACATCCAAATGTCCACATCAAAAATCAAACTATGTTCAGGGCATACAAGAAAGAGGTAGGGGGGATAAACGTGTTGACGGAGCATATGTGAATGTCT
>JYNY01000148.1 GCA_000954095.1 Candidatus Omnitrophus magneticus
TCGATTTAATAGAGAAGACGCAATACTTCACAATCCACGCGCCGAGGCAGACTGGGAAAACAACACTTTTACATGAATTGGCGCATAGATTAAATAAAGAAGGAAATTATATTTCAGTAGTGTTTTCCGTAGAGTCCGCGGGGTATAGATCTATAACTGAAGAAATCGCGAATAAAAAAATTATTAATTCTCTTTACAGTTCAAGCGGCCAATATCTCAATAAAAAAAATTGTCCAATCCCGCCTGAAAAATATACTAAAGATTTAACATTAGAAAATTACTTAATAGATTGGGCTATTTCTCAAACTAAACCAATAGTTTTATTATTGGATGAAATAGATTCATTATATGACGATGTTTTAGTGTCAGTTCTTAGGCAGTTACGAAATGGATTTCAAATAAGACCAAAACGATTTCCTTCAACCGTGGCGCTTGTGGGATTAAGAGATGTTCGGGAATACAAAACAAAAGTTCGTCCGAGTGAAGTGTCTCTAGGCTCAGGCTCGCCCTTTAATATCAAAGCTGAATCAATTCTTTTGGGAACATTCACAAAAGAAGAAATAACTGAATTATACAGTCAGCACACAAAAGATACAGGGCAGATATTTTTAAAAGAAGTAGTAGATAGAATTTATGAATTAACCGGAGGCCAGCCGTGGCTGGTAAACGCTATAGCGAGAGAAATAGTAGTAAAAATATTAAACGAAGATTTTACAAAAAAAATAACTCTAGATCATGTTGAATCCGCGAAAGAAAATATAATACAAAGACGCGACACGCATTTAGATAGTTTAATAGATAAACTGAAAGAGGAGCGGGTAAAAAATATAGTAAGCGCTATTATAAATGGAGACGGAGTTTTGTTTGACAACTATGACGATTCGCTTCTATATTGCCGAGATTTAGGGATTATAAGCGAAACAAAACCTATAAGAATAGCTAATGAAATATACCGAGAAATAATTCCGAGAGTTTTAAATAGAAATTTGCAGGATAGTATTGAAGAAGAAGGCGAAACTAAATGGTATATAAAATCCAACGGTAAACTTGATATGGATAAATTATTAAAAGCTTTTCAAGAATTTTACAGTGAAAATTCTGAAGTTTGGCTTGAAAGATTTGATTATAAAGAAGCAGGCCCGCATTTACTTTTAATGGCGTTTTTGCAGAGAGTAATAAACGGCGGCGGCAGGATAAATCGCGAAATGGCAGTTGGAACAGGACGAACTGATTTACTTATAGAATTTAACGGAGATAAATTTGTTTTAGAATTAAAGTTAAAAAGAATGCCGTCCGCGAGACAAAAAGGCTTAGATCAAATCTCCCGCTATCTAGACACCCTCGGCATGACTAAAGGATATCTTATTTTATTTGAAATAAAACCTTCCAGTATTATTCCATGGGAAACCCGCGTTAAATGGGAAGATATTTCTCATCAGAATAAAAATATTACTATCGTGGAAATGTGAGACAACTTGTTGTTTGATTTATAAATAAAAATAAAATTGGAGGAAATTTTAAAATGAAAAGTAAACGATATTTTAATACAACTGGTTTTTGTATGCCTGAAAGACATTATATGGTTGACCCTTTGCGCAACCAAAAAATCATATTCGATTTAATAGAGAAGACGCAGTACTTCACAATCCACGCGCCAAGGCAGACAGGAAAGACTACGCTTTTACATGAATTAGCGCATAGATTAAATAAAGAAGGAAATTATATTTCAGTAGTGTTTTCGGTAGAGTCCGCGGGGTATCGGTCTATAACTGAAGAAACCGCGAATTTAAAAATAATAAATTCTCTTTATGAATCATGCGAGTTATTTATTTCTAAGGAGTTATGGCCGAAAAAGTCGCTAGCAGATGAAAAGTGTTCTTTACAGACTTATTTAAATAATTGGGCGGGTTCTCAAAAAAAACCAATAGTTTTATTATTAGACGAAATAGATTCGTTATATGATGACGTATTAGTATCAGTGCTAAGACAACTACGTAATGGTTTTCAAGGAAGGCCAAAACATTTTCCATCAACCATAGCTTTAGTGGGATTAAGAGATGTTCGGGAATATAAAACAAAAGTCCGTCCGAGTGAAGTGTCTCTAGGCTCCGGTTCGCCCTTTAATATAAAAGCGGAATCAATTCTTTTAGGAACATGGACAAAAGAAGAAATAGCTGAATTATACAGTCAGCACACAAAAGATACAGGGCAGATATTTTCAAAAAAAGTAATAGATAGAATCTATGAATTAACCGGAGGCCAGCCGTGGCTGGTAAACGCGGTAGCGAATGAAATAGTGGAGAAAATATTAAAAAGTGATTACACAAAAAAAATAACACTCGCTCACGCGGAAGAGGCGAAAGAAAATCTAATCGCGCGCAGAGACACGCATTTAGATAGTTTATTAGATAAACTGAAAGAACCCAGAGTTAAAAACATTGTCAGTGCTATTATAAACGGCGATTCTCTTGTGTATGACAACTTCAATGATGATCTTAGGTATGTTATAGATTTAGGAATTATCCGCAAAGAAAAATATGACATAATTTTTTCAAATGAAATATACCGAGAAATAATTCCTAGAGTTTTAAACTTTTCTATGCAAGAAAACATTAGAGAAGAAGGCATGACTTCTTGTTACATAAAACCTGACGCTAAGCTTGATATGGATAAACTATTAAAAGCGTTTCAAAAATTTTATCGCCGTAATAGTGAACATTGGCTAGAAAGATTTGATTATAAAGAAGCTGGACACGGGCTTCTTTTAATGGCCTTTTTGCAGAGAGTAATCAATGGAGGCGGCAGAATTGATCGTGAAATGGCGGTTGGCCGAGGACGAACAGATTTAACCATTGAATTCGCCGGCGATACCTTTGTTTTGGAACTAAAATTAAAAAGAGACAGCGATAGTAAAGAAGATGGCCTCGACCAAATTTCACGCTACCTTGACACACTCGGCATGACAAAAGGGTATCTTATTTTATTTGAAATAAAACCTTCCAGTATTATTCCATGGGAAACCCGCGTTAAATGGGAAAATGTTTCTCATCAAAATAAAAAAATTACTGTTGTGGAAATGTGAGATAGCTTATCGTTTGATTTATAAATAAACATGGAATGAATATGGAGGATTTTAAAAAATGAAAAGTAAACGATATTTTAATACAACTGGTTTTTGTATGCCTGAAAGACATTATATGATTGACCCTTTGCGCAACCAAAAAATCATATTCGATTTAATAGAGAAGACACAATATTTCACAATCCACGCGCCGAGGCAGACCGGGAAAACAACACTTTTACATGAATTGGCGCATAGATTAAATAAAGAAGGAAATTATATTTCAGTAGTGTTTTCCGTAGAGTCCGCGGGGTATAGGTCTATAACTGAAGAAACCGCGAATAAAAAAATTATTAATTCTCTTTACAGTTCAAGCGGCCAATATCTCAATAAAAAAAATTGTCCAATCCCGCCTGAAAAATATACTAAAGATTTAACATTAGAAAATTACTTAATAGATTGGGCTATTTCTCAAACTAAACCAATAGTTTTATTATTGGATGAAATAGATTCATTATATGATGATGTTTTAGTATCAGTACTTAGACAGTTACGGAATGGTTTTCAAGGGAGGCCTAAACAATTCCCATCAACTATAGCTTTAGTGGGATTAAGAGATGTTCGGGATTACAAATTGAAAGTTCGTCCAGACGAAGCTTCATTAGGTTCAGGTTCGCCCTTTAATATAAAAGCGAAATCGATTCTTTTAGGAACATTTACAAAAGAAGAAATAACTGAATTATACAGTCAGCACACAAAAGATACAGGTCAAATATTTTCAAAAGAAGTAGTAGATAGAATCTATGAATTAACCGGAGGCCAGCCGTGGCTGGTGAACGCTATAGCAAATGAAATAGTAGTTGAGATTCTAAATGAAGATTACACGAAAAAAATAACACTCGCTCACGCAGAAGAGGCAAAAGAAAATTTAATCGCTAGACGTGACACGCATTTAGATAGTTTATTAGATAAGCTTAAAGAACCGCGTGTTAAAAATATAGTAAGCGCTATTATAAATGGAGACGGAGTTTTGTTTGACAACTATGACGATTCGCTTCTATATTGCCGAGATTTAGGGATTATAAGTGAGACAAAACCTATAAGAATAGCTAATGAAATATACCGAGAAATAATTCCGAGAGTTTTAAATAGAAATTTGCAGGATAGTATTGAAGAAGAAGGCGAAACTAAATGGTACATAAAACCCAATGGTAAACTCGATATGGATAAATTATTAAAAGCGTTTCAAGCGTTTTATCGTGAAAATTCTGAAATGTGGCTTGAAAAATTTGATTATAAAGAAGCAGGACCGCATTTACTTTTAATGGCGTTTCTGCAAAGAGTAATAAACGGCGGCGGCAGGATAAATCGCGAAATGGCAGTTGGTACAGGACGGACAGACCTTCTTATTGAATTTAACGGCGATAAATTTGTTTTAGAATTAAAATTAAATAGACTCCCGTCCACTAAACAAAAAGGTCTAGACCAAATTTCGCGCTATCTAGACACCCTCGGCATGACAAAAGGATATCTTATTTTATTTGAGATAAAACCTTCCAGTATTATTCCATGGGAAACGCGCGTTAAATGGGAAACTCTGTCTCATCAGAATAAAGAAATTACTATAGTGGAAATGTAACCTTAAAAAAAATAAAAAATATTTTTTTCATTTTGCGACAGCGCCTAGTAAGAAGTTATAACCTCGTACTGCCACGAGCTAGAGGGCTAACAATGAGTGGAACCGCTATATTTTCTATTATTTTATTTCCCTGCGCAATCTGTTATAATCTAGCAATATTTATCTATAAAATTATTTGGAGGAAATTTTAAAATGAAAAGTAAACGATATTTTAATACAACTGGGTTTTGTGACCCGAAAATTCATTACATGATAGACCCATTGAGAAATCAAAATATCATTTTTGATATGATAGGAAAGAGACAATACTTCACACTCCATGCGCCGAGGCAGACTGGAAAAACTACACTATTACATGAATTGGCGCATAGATTAAATAAAGAAGGAAATTATATTTCAGTAGTGTTTTCCGTAGAGTCCGCGGGGTATAGATCTATAACTGAAGAAATCGCGAATTTTAAAATAATAAATTCGCTTTACCAAGCATGTGAATTTTTTTTACCTAAGAAATTTTTAGCACCCAAACCAGTCATAACTAAAAAATATTCATTACAAGATTATTTGAATAAATGGGCAACAGCGCAAACTAAACCTATAGTTTTATTATTAGATGAAATAGATTCATTATACGACGATGTTTTAGTGTCAGTTCTTAGGCAGCTACGAAATGGGTTTCAAATAAGACCGGAACGATTTCCTTCAACCGTGGCGCTTGTGGGATTAAGAGATGTTCGGGAATACAAAACAAAAGTCCGTCCGAGTGAAGCGTCATTAGGTTCAGGCTCACCTTTTAATATAAAGGCAAAATCAATACTTTTAGGGACATTCACAAAAGAAGAAATAGCTGAATTATACAGTCAGCACACAAAAGATACAGGGCAGATATTTTCAAAAGAAGTAGTAGATAGAATCTATGAATTAACTGGAGGCCAGCCGTGGCTTGTGAATGCTATAGCAAGTGAAATTATAGTTGAAATATTAAAAGAAGATTTTACAAAAAAGATAACTTTAGAATATGTTGAATCCGCGAAAGAAAATTTAATACAAAGACGGGACACTCATTTAGACAGCTTAATAGATAAACTCAAAGAGTCTAGAGTTAATAAGGTTATAAGCGCGGTTATAAACGGAGACCTAGTAGATTTTAATACTTATAATGATGACATTTTATATTGCCGGGATCTCGGTATTGTTTCAGAAACAAATCCAGTGCAAATATCAAACGAAATTTATAGAGAAATTATTCCAAGAGTATTGACAGACCCATTTCAGGCGGCTATCGGAGATGAAGGAAAAAGAGTATGGTACATAAACCCTGACGGCAAATTAGATATGGATAAACTTTTGAAAGCGTTTCAAATATATT
>JYNY01000160.1 GCA_000954095.1 Candidatus Omnitrophus magneticus
ACAAAAACAAGAAAGATCTTAAATATTTATGTTTTTTAATATTTTGCCAATTGCTTCAGACACAAAAAAGTTGACAGTCTCACAACCGATGGAAGAGAACTTATTCTGCCCCGATATACATATCCTGAAAAAGATATAGCGCTACTTTTGTATAAACTTAAACTAAAACTTCCCAATCAGCCACCACCAAAAATTCAATATCAACCTAATAAATGTGGGGCCGACCTTTTGCCTAAAATCCAGTAAAATAGCCAACTTGTGTCTCGAATAGCGGAAGATGGGTTAGTTGAAGTTACGAATGCAAAAAATACTAGTTTATAATAGAGTTCTTGCAAAACACATAAAAAAGAGATAAAAATCTTTCTGTGTCCTTCAAAAAATTTCATTCTGTCATTCCCGCGAAAGAGGCTGTGTCACAACTACGATTTTTTAGTTTT
>JYNY01000150.1 GCA_000954095.1 Candidatus Omnitrophus magneticus
AATTTTTTTTCGACCCCATTTTTTTGTATAAAAGAATGGGGTCTTTTATTTTACGTTCATTCCTACTTAACCACTTTAGACACAAAAAATTATACAGTGCCTTAATTTGCAGATCTCTGTTGTATATCAAACGCATATCAGCCGAAATTTTATCTCCTGAGGCGACCATAACCACATCGCCCGGGACTAATTCAGTGGATGAAAGGTGCTGTTCTTTGCCGTCCCTTAATACAGCAACGGAAGAAGTCATTGATCGGGAAAGCGCTTCGAGAGCTTTCAGCGCCTTCGATTCCTGTAAAAAACCAATGATAGCGTTAATAAAGACAACTCCAAAGATAACTGAAGCATCAACCCATTCCTTTAAGAAAAACGTAACCGCAGTCGCCACCAAAAGAATGTATACAAGAGGCTGGTTGAACTGCATTAGAAACCGTAACCAAAGGGGCGTGCCCTTTTTAGGAGTAATTTGATTTAATCCAAAACGTTCCCTGCGTTTTTTAACCTCATCCGAAGATAGGCCCGCAGAAACATCTACTTCAAGCCGCTTGATAACTTCATCGGCAGGCAATGAATGCCAGATTTCCTTAATAAAACTTGTATTATCAGTAAACATAGCCCATCTTCCGCTATTCGCGTAAAAAAACAGCTATTTTTCAGATTTTAAAATTTTGAAGTGCCCATTTAATGCGGGTTTCATGTTTTAAAAACTCAAAAAATGGTTGTGGGGCCGACCTAGTTGATTGACAAAGTATTTACTTGTGTAAAAATATAGACATTATGTATTTAAAATGTCGCAGAAGGTTTAAAGACGGTAAAGAACATCGTTATTTCAGCATTGTTGAAAGTATTAGAACTCGCCGCGGAGTAATAAAACGACAAGTTCTTTATTTGGGAGAAATTAATGATTCTCAAGAAGCTTCATGGTGTAAAGCTTTAGAAGTATTTGATAAAAGCGATAAGACATATCGCCAGTTATCAATTTTTACGGATGATATAAATCCGCCTGATAAAGTTACTAATCCAATACAGATAAAACTTAATGAAATGCGCCTTGAGCGTCCACGAGAATGGGGAGCATGCTGGTTAGCGCTTGAGATGTGGAATTTTTTGGGATTAGATAATTTTTGGTCAAAACATCTTACCCCTAGCCGTAAAGGGACAAATTGGCTTAATGTTTTAAAAACACTAGTTACGTATCGTTGGATTTCGGCTGGTAGTGAATGGCGTTTACACAGGCAATGGTTTAAAAGTAGCGCTATGGCGGATTTGCTAGGAGAGGATGATTCTATCGCGTTAGATGATACTTTGTATCGCTGTTTGGATTTACTTCACGCGCCCAAAAAAGATTTATTTTCATTTTTATCTGAACGTTGGAAAACATTATTTAATATATCCTATGATGTTTTATTATACGATCTTACCAGCACATATTTTGAGGCAGATTCAAAAGATAATGAACGATTAAAAAAATTCGGATATAGTAGAGATAAGAGAAGTGATTGCGTGCAAGTAGTAATTGCGCTTATAGTCACTAAAGAAGGTTTTCCGGTGGCCTATGAAGTTATGCCGGGAAATACTCAAGACCGGACAACTCTACCGGAATTTTTAAAAAAGATAGAAACAGTATATGGCAAATTAAATAGATTGTGGATTATGGATAGAGGCATTCCTACCGAAGAAAGTCTTAAAAAAATGCGAGAACATAATGCTGATTATCTTGTCGGAACGCCAAGAGGAAAACTGTCTAAGCTTGAAAAACAATTATTAAAAGAACCATGGAAAAAAGTTCAAGAAAATGTAAAAGTAAAACTTATCCGAGAAGAAAAAGAATTGTATATATTGACTTTTAGTAACGGCAGGCGTGATAAAGAAAGGTCAATGAGACAAAGAAGACTACGCAATTTATACGAACGGCTAAAAG
>JYNY01000151.1 GCA_000954095.1 Candidatus Omnitrophus magneticus
TAACACATTACCCGGAACGTTTTTATTAACGAGTACAGGCGCCGGCCATTTTCAGGAAGAAAAAATAGATACTAAGTAGGTGATTGCCGGATTTTGCGTTCTACCCACTTGCGTCAGGTTCGCTTCCAGCCGCTCCTGATTCATCTACGCTAGACACCAAGCTAACCAAAAGCATCTTCTACTCTAGCATAGGAATCTTTTTACATATGCATCCCACTTTGTGAATAGTCTATGCTAAGACTCCTTGATACTCTAACGCGGCAGGAATAACAAGAGTCTTCGCGATAGTTATAGCGCAATTTGCGTCCATAGCTATAGTCATTTCATACGCGTGATGATACACATCGTTTCTTGATTTAA
>JYNY01000152.1 GCA_000954095.1 Candidatus Omnitrophus magneticus
AGACGCAAGGGAAAACGTTGGGAGACTATTGGCTGAATAATCATAACCATAAATTTATCTACTTCGGATCAGGTCTTGAAGGTTCGACAGTTCACGACATCCCGGGCGGAATAGCCCTCGCGCTACTCTTTGGGGTTTGAGGAGGTGCTTTAAGACGGATGAAGAAGTAGAGTAGATATCGTAACTACCTTAAAAGGGGAAAAGGATACAAAGGAGAAGGGGAACATTTCCCCTTCTCCTTTGATACAGAAAAAATAGACCTTAGGCAAGGGGGTGACAGCGAGCCCCATAATCAAGCAACTTGCAAGACACGACAAAAGTTAACCGGATAAAGAAAGGCGAGCGTCAAGAGGGGGAAGGGAACCCTTCCCCCTATGAAAAAAACTGTGTGTAGGAATCTTTATTTTATTAGAATTATTTTTACAACATAAAAAAATA
>JYNY01000153.1 GCA_000954095.1 Candidatus Omnitrophus magneticus
TAGTGTGTTTAGAAGGCGGTGTGGGAAGTTATGATTTAAGCGGTATAGAGGAGATATCGGATAAAGAGATTCGGCAAGGTGTCGCGGAGTTATACGCGCGTGAAGGTATTTTAAACGGAGGAGAATACGCGCGTGTAATGGCAGGCGCGAGTTATACATTATGGGGAATAGAAGACACGGAACTATATAATAAAAATTTAAGAGTGTATAGAGATTTTAGCGCTTCGCGAGAAGAGATAGAAAAAATAGTTCAAGGACTTTCGCGCGGAATAGAATCAGCGAAAGAAAAGATTTTGAATGAGAATTTAAAAATATTTTTAGAAGCAAAAGAA
>JYNY01000154.1 GCA_000954095.1 Candidatus Omnitrophus magneticus
AAAAAAATACAAGTAGGCACATGAGCAAGAAGTTTCGTTTTTTGAAAGAAGTGTATTGGGACAATGAGGGGATATGGTCGAAAGGATTTTTCGTCTCAACGGTGGGGATAGATGAGGCGATTATCTGTAGATATATTCAGAGTCAAGAGAAGGAAGACACAGGACAAACGAAGTTTGAATTCTGAAAAAGAACCCCGCCTGTAAAGGCGGGGGTATCTATCTCCACAAAAAATAATATGAAAAAAATACTTTCAGTAATAATTTTATTTTTTATTTCAGTCAGCGCATCCGTTTATTCCGAAGAAAATCCGCAAGAACAAAATAAAACTTCTAAATTATTCGAAGAGGTGGAAATATTATCTGACGCTATTTCTGTGATTCTCACTGATTATGTCGAAGAAGTAAAACCAAAAGAGTTAGTGTACGGCGCTATCAGAGGAATAACAGGCACTTTAGATGGATACAGCCTTTTTTTAGATCCAGAAGAATTTAAAGAAATAAGCGAGGAGACAAGAGGGGAATTCGGCGGCATAGGCATTCAGATAGGCACTAAAGACGGATTATTAAAAGTTATTGCTCCTATGGAAGATACACCTGCCTTTAAGGCCGGTGTTAAAGCCGGGGATATTATAGTAAAAATAAATGACGAGATGACAAAAAACATGACGCTTAATGACGCGGTAAAAAAATTGCGCGGGAAATCCGGAACAGAGGTAACCATAACAATAATAAGAGACGGTAGCAATAGTACCTTTGATTATAAAATGATACGTTCCGCGATAAAAGTAAAAAGTATAAAAGAATTTAAAATGATAGAAAGTGCAATTGGATACGTGAGAATAGTAGAATTTCAGGAGCGAACAAAAGATGATTTAGAAAACGTTGTCAAAAAATTAATAAGTGAAGGGGCTAAAGGTTTAATAATAGATTTGCGTAATAATCCCGGAGGACTATTGGATTCGGCTATTGAAATATCAGAATTATTTCTCAAAAAAAATGAACTTATAGTTTATATGGAAGGAAGGACACCTTCTTCTAAGGCAGAATTTAGATCCAAGAATGATCCCGTATTTTCTGATATAAAATTAATTTTCCTTATTAATGGCGGTTCTGCCAGCGCCTCGGAAATACTAGCCGGAGCTATTAAAGATAATAAAAGAGGTATACTTGTCGGCGAAACAAGTTTTGGAAAAGGTTCGATTCAGACAATAGTTCCATTAAAAGATTTATCAGCAGTCCGCCTTACTACAGCCGCTTATTTTACACCGTCGGGTAAAAGTTTAATGAACAATGGTATTACTCCGGATATTGAGATAAAAACACGCGCGGTATCAAAAAATATTCATATAAAAAAAGATGACATTTTTAATGAATTTGATAATAAAGAAAAATTAAAAGAAACATTAAAAGAAAAAGAAATATCCATAGAAGAAGATAATATAGATTTTGAACACGATATTCAGCTTAAAACAGCGGTCAATATTTTAAAAGGCATTAGCATTTTTGAAAGTATAACCCCCAAAAATGCAATTCGCCATGACAAATAACGATAATCCGTTCGGGTTAAATTTTTGATTTGTAGAAATAATGCTTACATTAGGTATAGAAACATCATGTGATGAAACTGCTGTGGCTTTAATCGAGGATGGCCGCGTCCTTTCCAGCGAAGTTTCATCAAGTGTCCATTTACACGCGGAATACGGCGGAGTTGTGCCTGAAATAGCTTCTCGTTATCACATGGAATATCTCCTCGCTGTTTTTGATAAAGCGTTACAAGACGCGAACCGTGTCCCTCGAGATATCGATTTAATCGCGGTTACAGAGTCACCCGGACTTCCCGGAGCCCTTTTGGTTGGAATGAGTTTTGCTAAGGGGTTATCTTTTGGATTAGATGTTCCCATCATAAAAATAGATCATGTCCATAGCCACATTATATCCACTTTTATAAAAGAAGATAGAATCATTGAAAATATTACTAACGAGTTTCCGTTTTGCGCATTAGTTATTTCAGGCGGACATACAAGTTTTTATGATGTTAGAAGCCTTACAGATTTTAAGGTAATAGGCAGAACGCTTGATGATGCCGTAGGAGAAGCCTTTGATAAGGTTTCTAAAATTTTAGGGCTTGGTTATCCCGGAGGCCCTGTGATAGAACAAACAGCAAAAAAATATTCTTGGGGAAAAGAAAAAATTAATTTTCCTAAGGCGTTTCTTGAAAAAGAACGTGAATTGGATTTTAGTTTAAGCGGAATTAAAACAGCTGTTTTGTATTATTGGAGAGATGCGGTTCACACCGAAGAAGAAAAACAACGCGTTGCTTTTTCTTTTCAGTCCGCGGTTTTTGATGTGGTCGAGGCAAAAATTTTAAAAGCTTTAAAATTTACAGGCTATAAAACAATAGCTGTCGGCGGAGGCGTTATCAATAATGAAGACCTGCGGCAAAGAATAAGAGTTTTATGTGAGAGAGAATCTATAAAATTATACCTTCCTGACAAAAAATATTCAGGCGACAACGGCGCAATGGTAGGGATTATGGGAGAACTTTGTTTTGTTGCAAAATCTTAGCCGAAAAACTGCGTTTCGACATAGATAAAGAATGCTAAGACATTCGAGATAAAATGTTAAAAAAAATCGAGAGTCGCACCATTTGATGAGGTGCGTCAAGATTTTTTTAAACCTTTTAGTAGCAGAGATTTGTATTATTCGCTATGGCTAAACGCAGGTTTTCGGCTAATGTGAAAAGGAGAGGAATTGTGTTTCGAAAAATATCGGCAGTTTTTTTTATATTAATATTTTTGTCAGCGGGCTGTAAAACCCGAACATTAAACGGAATTACGCAAATCGCTACAATTGATGCTTTACTTGCCGGTGGGTATGATGGATATATGTCTTTAAAAAAATTACGTAAGTATGGTGATTTTGGAATCGGAACTTATGATAAATTAGATGGAGAGATGATCCTTTTTGAGGGGAAGTTTTATAAAGTCAGAGCTGATGGGAAAGTATATAAACCATCTCTTATGGAAACAACACCATTCGCTTGTGTGACAGAGTTTGTGCCGGATAAGGAAATAATAATAAAAACTCCTACTGATTTGAAATTATTAGAGCAAAATATAAATATTATTCTTCCCGAAAACAATCATTTTTGCGCGTTTTTTTTACGCGGGAATTTTAGTTTTATTAGGACAAGAAGTGTTCCTATTCAGAAAAAACCGTATCCAATTCTTCAAGAAGTGACAAAAAATCAGACGGTATTTGAATTTTTTAAGATTCGAGGCACATTGATTGGCTTTCGTTCTCCTGATTTTACAAAAGGGGTAAACGTGCCCGGATATCATATTCATTTTATTGCCGATGATTTTTTAAGAGGCGGACATGTGCTTGATTTTGAAATAACAGATGGAGTTTTTAAAATAGACACGATACATGAATGGCTGAATATATTTCTACCTACGAATAGTTCATTTTTTAAAGCCGCTAACCTAAGTTACGATAGGCAAAATGAACTCCAGCAAGTTGAAAGTAATTTTCGGATTAAATAATTTATTTTAAAATTTTAATTTAGCTTGAAATTTCCTCTTATCTCCATTTTTTAAAACAAAAAATCGGAAGAGAATTTATTTTCTTCCACTTTTTTAGTTTAAATGACTATCTATCTCAAAGTTGGAGTAAGCACTAAGCGGTTAGTAATAAACTTTTCTGTATCCTTTAGAAAACATTATTCAGTCATCTATTTGGGCTCTCGAAGAGCATTGTAATTTATGATTTTAACGGGGGGTGGATTAACCATTCCCTTGGACCTCGAAGGTCAACGACAGACAAATCTCACCCCATCTTAAGAAAACTATTTAATTAGCCCATCTTCCGCTATTCGCGTAAAAAAATGGCTATTTTTCAGATTTTAAAATTTTGAAGTACCCATTTAATGCGGGCTTTATGTTTTAAAAAGGCACTGTATAATTTTTTGTGTCTAAAGTGGTTAAGTAGGAATGACCGTAAAATAAAAGACCCCATTCTTTTATACAAAAAAATGGGGTCGAAAAAAAATT
>JYNY01000155.1 GCA_000954095.1 Candidatus Omnitrophus magneticus
TATTATGAAAATATTCTTTTGGAAATATTTAAGAATAAAGAAAAGTTTGGGCAGATTAACGTACCTGGCGGTGGCTTTTTCCATCTAGATACTGAGATGCTGACATATTCAAACTTCTCTCCGCGCCTCCTGCGGCGTGTGCCATATAAGGCCCGTTATCTACCCAGAAATCTTCACAAATAACAACACCAAATTCTGCCCGCGATAAGAGCTCTTCACCGTTACTCTCTTGGCGCAAAAAATCATTCGCAAAAATCACACATTCTTTTGTAGCGTGCTTTTTTTTCCCAACACCAACACCATTCACAAAATCACCTAAAATAAAAATACTGTTTTTTTCTCCCGCGTTAAAATAGCGCTTCTCATCAAACACGCTGTAATTCGGAAGCATCATTTTATAATACGCGCCATAAAAATGTCTGTCACTTAAAACTCCTGCCGCGTTATATATTTCCCCTTTCTTATCCATGTCTACAAAGCCGACGATAGCGGTAATGCCTCTAGTATGTTCTACTATTTTTTTTAATCCTTTAATATTTTCTTTAATAAAATGCTCTTTAAACAATAAATCCTCCGCGGGATACCCGCATACTGCCAATTCCGGAAACGCAATTATATCCACTGATTTTTCTATAGCGCTATCAATGGCCGTTTTTATTTTTACTATATTGCCTGCAAAATCTCCAACTGTCTGATTTATCTGGCCAATAGCTACACGTAATATTTTTTTATTTTCTTTATTCATTGGTTACCTATTATACGCACCGGGGAAATACCGTTTTACTTGGATAAAAATGCTCAAAATTACGAGACCAACCGTTTCTAAAAATTGCTGGCGCATCAAAAGGAAAGGGCGCCTCAATATTATTTCTTTTTTAATTCATATGTCAAAATTACCGCTTCCGCTATCTCCTTCATTGTTACGCGCCTGTCCATACTGGCTTTACGCATCATACGGTATGCTTCATCTTCCTCTATAGAATGCGCCTTCATAAGAAGCCCCTTTGCCTTTTCAACTTTTTTTCTTGTCTCTAATTCTTCCTGAATAATCTTGGTCTGCACTAATAGCTCTGTATTTTGTATCGCAACCGCGGCTTGATTCGCCACTGCGCTTAAAAGATCTATATCCTTAGACATAAATTCATATTCTTGCGTTGTGTAACAATTTATTACCCCTATCACTCTGTCTTTAACAACCATCGGCACGCTAAGCATAGAAACAAAATTTTCTTTTTTAGCTAATTCTTTTTCTTTATATCTCGGATCTTCTAAAACTTTCAAAATTGCTATTGCTTGCTTGTCGCGCGCGACAAGGCCTACAATACCCTCGCCAACCTTAATTATGCGTTCCCTTAAATAATCAGGACTCATTGCCTGTGTGGCTCTGATTTTCAGCTCCTGTTTTTTTTCATCAAGAAGCCATAACGCGCAAATTTTAGCGCCCATAACTCCGGCAGTAAGACTAACTATAAGTTTTAAAATATCTTCTAAATAAAGATCTGCTGTTATCGCTTTACTAATTTTGGTAAGCGTATCTAAATAATCTTCACTGGTTTTTTTCATATAAACTCCCTCCAACTTTTCTCTAAAAAAAAGGCAAACCTGCTTTTCAAAATGCCACAATATCTAGCATATTCTACAGCAAAGTTTGCCTCTTATCCAAGACATATAATAATCGCGCAACAAACTTACATCATAAACATCATCTCAGCGTATGTCGGCAGTGGCCATTTGTCTTTTGGAATAATCCCTTCCAATGCATCAATAGCTTCTCTTAGCTTAACCATGCTAGCGATTGTTTTCTTCGCGGATTTTCCGCTTGCCACACTTGCCTCAAGTTCGCTTACAGCCGCTAATGCTTCTTCCACGTTAGACACCAAGCTAACTAAAAGCTTCTTCGACTCTAGCATTGTAATCTTTTTACTTATGCTTCCCACTTTCTGAATTGTCTCTGCTAAGACTCCTTGATACTCTAACGCGGCAGGAATTACAAGAGTCTTCGCGATAGTTATAGCGCAATTTGCTTCCATAGCTATAGTCATTTCATACGCGTGATGATACACATCGTTTCTTGATTTAAATTCTTCTTTTGTAAGAACGCCATATTTTTCAAATAAAGCTCCATATTTTTTATCTTTTTCAATAACTTCCAAAGTATCAGGCGTGTTGCGTAAATTAGGCAATCCGCGCTTCTCCGCTTCTTTTGTCCATTCCGCACTGTAATTATCGCCATTAAAAATAATACGTTTATGTTTCTTCACTATACCCTGAAGAATGCCTTGCAATGTATCATTAAAATTTTTGCCTTTACTTACAGCTGTTTCTAACTCTGAACAAATCTCATCTACGGCTTCTGCGAAAATTGTATTGATCACTATATTCGCGCCTGAACAACTTTGGCTAGAAC
>JYNY01000156.1 GCA_000954095.1 Candidatus Omnitrophus magneticus
ATACAACTGGTTTTTGTATGCCTGAAAGACATTATATGATTGACCCTTTGCGCAACCAAAAAATCATATTCGATTTAATAGAGAAGACGCAATACTTCACAATCCACGCGCCGAGGCAGACTGGGAAAACAACACTTTTACATGAATTGGCGCATAGATTAAATAAAGAAGGAAATTATATTTCAGTAGTGTTTTCCGTAGAGTCCGCGGGGTATAGATCTATAACTGAAGAAATCGCGAATAAAAAAATTATTAATTCTCTTTACAGTTCAAGCGGCCAATATCTCAATAAAAAAAATTGTCCAATCCCGCCTGAAAAATATACTAAAGATTTAACATTAGAAAATTACTTAATAGATTGGGCTATTTCTCAAACTAAACCAATAGTTTTATTATTGGATGAAATAGATTCATTATATGACGATGTTTTAGTGTCAGTTCTTAGGCAGTTACGAAATGGATTTCAAATAAGACCAAAACGATTTCCTTCAACCGTGGCGCTTGTGGGATTAAGAGATGTTCGGGAATACAAAACAAAAGTTCGTCCGAGTGAAGTGTCTCTAGGCTCAGGCTCGCCCTTTAATATCAAAGCTGA
Organism: Candidatus Omnitrophus magneticus; assembly: GCA_000954095.1. Lineage (GTDB taxonomy): Bacteria > Omnitrophota > Gorgyraeia > Tantalellales > Tantalellaceae > Omnitrophus_A > Omnitrophus_A magneticus. The sequence goes on from JYNY01000156.1 coordinate 596, forward strand.
ATCAATTCTTTTGGGAACATTCACAAAAGAAGAAATAACTGAATTATACAGTCAGCACACAAAAGATACAGGGCAGATATTTTTAAAAGAAGTAGTAGATAGAATTTATGAATTAACCGGAGGCCAGCCGTGGCTGGTAAACGCTATAGCGAGAGAAATAGTAGTAAAAATATTAAACGAAGATTTTACAAAAAAAATAACTCTAGATCATGTTGAATCCGCGAAAGAAAATATAATACAAAGACGCGACACGCATTTAGATAGTTTAATAGATAAACTGAAAGAGGAGCGGGTAAAAAATATAGTAAGCGCTATTATAAATGGAGACGGAGTTTTGTTTGACAACTATGACGATTCGCTTCTATATTGCCGAGATTTAGGGATTATAAGCGAAACAAAACCTATAAGAATAGCTAATGAAATATACCGAGAAATAATTCCGAGAGTTTTAAATAGAAATTTGCAGGATAGTATTGAAGAAGAAGGCGAAACTAAATGGTATATAAAATCCAACGGTAAACTTGATATGGATAAATTATTAAAAGCTTTTCAAGAATTTTACAGTGAAAATTCTGAAGTTTGGCTTGAAAGATTTGATTATAAAGAAGCAGGCCCGCATTTACTTTTAATGGCGTTTTTGCAGAGAGTAATAAACGGCGGCGGCAGGATAAATCGCGAAATGGCAGTTGGAACAGGACGAACTGATTTACTTATAGAATTTAACGGAGATAAATTTGTTTTAGAATTAAAGTTAAAAAGAATGCCGTCCGCGAGACAAAAAGGCTTAGATCAAATCTCCCGCTATCTAGACACCCTCGGCATGACTAAAGGATATCTTATTTTATTTGAAATAAAACCTTCCAGTATTATTCCATGGGAAACCCGCGTTAAATGGGAAGATATTTCTCATCAGAATAAAAATATTACTATCGTGGAAATGTGAGACAACTTGTTGTTTGATTTATAAATAAAAATAAAATTGGAGGAAATTTTAAAATGAAAAGTAAACGATATTTTAATACAACTGGTTTTTGTATGCCTGAAAGACATTATATGGTTGACCCTTTGCGCAACCAAAAAATCATATTCGATTTAATAGAGAAGACGCAGTACTTCACAATCCACGCGCCAAGGCAGACAGGAAAGACTACGCTTTTACATGAATTAGCGCATAGATTAAATAAAGAAGGAAATTATATTTCAGTAGTGTTTTCGGTAGAGTCCGCGGGGTATCGGTCTATAACTGAAGAAACCGCGAATTTAAAAATAATAAATTCTCTTTATGAATCATGCGAGTTATTTATTTCTAAGGAGTTATGGCCGAAAAAGTCGCTAGCAGATGAAAAGTGTTCTTTACAGACTTATTTAAATAATTGGGCGGGTTCTCAAAAAAAACCAATAGTTTTATTATTAGACGAAATAGATTCGTTATATGATGACGTATTAGTATCAGTGCTAAGACAACTACGTAATGGTTTTCAAGGAAGGCCAAAACATTTTCCATCAACCATAGCTTTAGTGGGATTAAGAGATGTTCGGGAATATAAAACAAAAGTCCGTCCGAGTGAAGTGTCTCTAGGCTCCGGTTCGCCCTTTAATATAAAAGCGGAATCAATTCTTTTAGGAACATGGACAAAAGAAGAAATAGCTGAATTATACAGTCAGCACACAAAAGATACAGGGCAGATATTTTCAAAAAAAGTAATAGATAGAATCTATGAATTAACCGGAGGCCAGCCGTGGCTGGTAAACGCGGTAGCGAATGAAATAGTGGAGAAAATATTAAAAAGTGATTACACAAAAAAAATAACACTCGCTCACGCGGAAGAGGCGAAAGAAAATCTAATCGCGCGCAGAGACACGCATTTAGATAGTTTATTAGATAAACTGAAAGAACCCAGAGTTAAAAACATTGTCAGTGCTATTATAAACGGCGATTCTCTTGTGTATGACAACTTCAATGATGATCTTAGGTATGTTATAGATTTAGGAATTATCCGCAAAGAAAAATATGACATAATTTTTTCAAATGAAATATACCGAGAAATAATTCCTAGAGTTTTAAACTTTTCTATGCAAGAAAACATTAGAGAAGAAGGCATGACTTCTTGTTACATAAAACCTGACGCTAAGCTTGATATGGATAAACTATTAAAAGCGTTTCAAAAATTTTATCGCCGTAATAGTGAACATTGGCTAGAAAGATTTGATTATAAAGAAGCTGGACACGGGCTTCTTTTAATGGCCTTTTTGCAGAGAGTAATCAATGGAGGCGGCAGAATTGATCGTGAAATGGCGGTTGGCCGAGGACGAACAGATTTAACCATTGAATTCGCCGGCGATACCTTTGTTTTGGAACTAAAATTAAAAAGAGACAGCGATAGTAAAGAAGATGGCCTCGACCAAATTTCACGCTACCTTGACACACTCGGCATGACAAAAGGGTATCTTATTTTATTTGAAATAAAACCTTCCAGTATTATTCCATGGGAAACCCGCGTTAAATGGGAAAATGTTTCTCATCAGAATAAAAAAATTACTGTTGTGGAAATGTGAGATAGCTTATCGTTTGATTTATAAATAAACATGGAATGAATATGGAGGATTTTAAAAAATGAAAAGTAAACGATATTTTAATACAACTGGTTTTTGTATGCCTGAAAGACATTATATGATTGACCCTTTGCGCAATCAAAAAATCATATTCGATTTAATAGAGAAGACTCAATATTTCACAGTCCACGCGCCGAGGCAGACTGGTAAGACTACACTTTTACATGAATTAGCGCATAGATTAAATAAAGAAGGAAATTATATTTCAGTAGTGTTTTCCGTTGAGTCCGCGGGGTACCGGTCTATAACTGAAGAAATTGCGAATAAAAAAATTATTAATTCTCTTTACAGTTCAAGCGGCCAATATCTTAATAAAAATAATTGTCCAATTTCGCCTGAAAAATATACTAAAGATTTAACATTAGAAAATTATTTAATAGATTGGGCTATTTCTCAACCTAAACCAATAGTTTTATTATTGGATGAAATAGATTCATTATACGATGACGTGTTAGTGTCAATTCTTAGGCAGTTACGAAATGGTTTTCAAATAAGACCAAAACGATTTCCTTCATCCGTGGCGCTTGTGGGATTAAGAGATGTCCGTGAATACAAATTAAAAGTCCGTCCGACTGAAGCATCGTTAGGTTCCGGCTCGCCTTTTAATATCAAGGCTGAATCAATTCTTTTAGGGACATTTACAAAAGAAGAAATATCTGAATTATACAGTCAGCATACAAAAGATACAGGGCAGATATTTTCAAAAGAAGTAGTAGATAGAATTTATGAATTAACCGGAGGCCAGCCGTGGCTAGTGAACGCGGTAGCGAATGAAATTGTAGAAAAAATATTAAAAAGTGATTACACGAAAACAATAACAATAGATCACGCGGAACAGGCGAAAGAAAATCTTATAAAGAGGCGTGATACGCATTTAGATAGTTTATTAGATAAACTGAAAGAGCCCAGAGTAAAAAATATTGTCAGTGCTATTATAAACGGCGATTCTCTTGTATATGACAACTTCAATGATGATCTTTTGTATGTTATGGATTTAGGCATTATCCGCAAAGAAAAATATGACATAATTTTTTCAAATGAAATATACCGGGAAATAATTCCGAGAGTTTTAAACTTTTCTATGCAAGAAAACATTAGAGAAGAAGGCATGACTTCTTGTTACATAAACCCTGACGGCAAATTAGATATGGATAAACTTTTGAAAGCGTTTCAAAAATTTT
>JYNY01000157.1 GCA_000954095.1 Candidatus Omnitrophus magneticus
GATTTAATGATGATTTTTATAATGAACTTCCCAACGCTAAACTAATAAGCCGTATGTACGGCACTGAACACTTTGATTTTATGTTAGGCCCTGTATCAATGGATTTTTTGGAACATATGTTTGATTTTTTTGATCAGCCGTTTGCTGATTCTTCCGCTATCCCGACATATTTTGTTTCTAAATTCGCCTCTGAAAAAGTTAAGGTCGTTCTTGCCGGGGACGGAGGAGACGAACTTTTTGCCGGATACGGAAATTATAAAGCTGATAAATTGTATAATTGGTATAGTAGAAATATTCCGTCATATTTGCGTAAATCTATAATTCCTTGGGCAGTGGATAAACTGCCGGAAATAGGAAAATCAGGGCGGTTTATATCAGCTTTAAAAAGACTGTCTAAAATGGGAAAATTTCCTCCCGGAGACGCGCACGCCTTTTGGCTTAGCGCTTTTTCTAATGAATTAAAACATAAGCTGTATTTAGACGCGCGGTTTAAAAATTGTTTAGCGTTGGACTCTATCAATAAATACGGCCGTTTGATTAATCGTTATAAAAGCGATGATTTTATTAATGCCTGTACGTATATAGACATGAAGACAATCCTTCCGAATGATTATCTTACTAAAGTTGACCGGATGAGTATGGCTAATTCTCTTGAGGTTCGGGTTCCTTTTCTTGATCATAAATTTCTTGAATTTGCTTCCGCACTTTCTAGTAAATATAAATTGCAAGGGTTTGAATCAAAATATATTTTGCGTAAAATTATGGCGGATAAACTGCCGAAAGAAGTTGTTCATGGTAGAAAAAAAATCAAACATATGTTCCAAAAAATCCATTGATACAGGGCCTAACATAAAATCAAAGTGTTCAGTGCCGTACATACGGCTTATTAGTTTAGCGTTGGGAAGTTCATTATAAAAATCATCATTAAATCCAATAGAAAAACTTTTAACTGTTTGTGAAGAGACTTTAGACATCGCCGCGAGAATAGAGCTTGAATCAAGCCCGCCGCTCAAAAATATCCCTAACGGCACATCGCTAATCATATGAAGTTTAACTGTTTCTTCAAACATTTCCCATACACGGCCCTTTATAATGTCTTCATCCATGGCGAGCATTTTCCCGGTATCAATATCCCAATACTGTTTAATCTTCACATTACCGTTCTGATAAATAAGCATATGCCCCGGGCTTAAATTAAAAATATCCTTAAAAATAGTATTCGGGCCGGGCACACACATAAAAGATAAATAATCATGCAAAGCCTCAAAATTTATTTCTTTAGTAACGGCTGTATCCGCTAAAATAGATTTTAATTCTGAAGCAAAAATAAGAACGCCGTTCTTATTCAGATAAAATAATGGTTTTATGCCCAACCTGTCTCTTGCCAGTAATAATTTCTTTTTTGATTTATCCCAAATAGAGAACGCGAACATTCCACGCAATTGTTTTACACAGTCTTCCCCGAACTCTTCATATAAATG
>JYNY01000158.1 GCA_000954095.1 Candidatus Omnitrophus magneticus
ACAAAAACAAGAAAGATCTTAAATATTTATGTTTTTTAATATTTTGCCAATTGCTTCAGACACAAAAAAGTTGACAGTCTCTTTTCAGTTTTTTCAAGCTCAGCTTCAAGGGGCTTAATTCTGCTCTTAGTAAACTTGGCAGTGCTTTTAATCGCAGATTCAACTATCGCTTTATTATGCCCTAAGTCTGAAAGGCACTTTTTAATCGCGTTCTCGAATTCTCTGGCAGGTAAAGCTCGGACTTTGCAGCTGGATTCCTTCCCGCTATCTACGACTTTCCCGCAAGCATAATATAGATAAGGGTTGCCGTGGCGATCCTTTTTGCCCCCTGGGTAAGGCGTAAGAAGAACCCCGCACTCACCGCACTTAGCGATTCCCTTCAGCAGATGAACATGGGCGTCTTTGCTGTAAGTGAGCCTCTTGGTATGTTTAGGTTGCAGTAATTCATATGTCTTATCCCACGTTTGAACTGAGACGATAGAAGGGTGTATGCCCTTAAACTCCTCGTTATTAAAATGGACGTACCCCTTGTAAAGTGGATTGGTAATAATCTTTTTAACGAAATCCTCGTTAAATCGGTTACCGCCGACTTTCTTTTTCTCGTTCTTGTTCGTAGTTACGATCCTCGATTTAGTCCTAATACCTTCAGCGTTCATTATGTTGGCTATCTCGCTGGGCTTCTTGCCGTCATTGAGCCTCAAAGTCAATGAAAAATCCATAGTCAAGGCGCAAGAAAATTCCATAGTGTAAATACAAAAAAAAACTAGTTAGAATCACCTCCCTTTTTTAAGGATTTAGCTCTATAGCTGTGACCTGATATGTTGATAATAGTAGAGTAATGAACAATCCTGTCAAGAATAGCAGAAGCCAAATTATGGTCATCGAAAATATCAGTCCATTGTTCAAAAGTTTTATTTGTAGTAATAATTAAAGATCCTTTTTCATATCTACGAGAGATTATTTCAAAAAAATCATTAGCGCTATAGCTTGGTATTTTTTTAAAACCCAGTTCATCTAGGACTAATAAGTCAGCAGATAAATAATATTCTAATTTTTTAAAATAAGTATTATCCGCCTTAGAAGCATTTAAGGTATATAACAATTCAGAACAAGAAGAAAACAAAACTTTAAATCCTTTCATTAAGGCTTTAATAGAGATAGCAATCGCGAGATGCGTTTTGCCTGTTCCCGGTTTGCCGATAAAAACGATATTTCTTTTTTCACTAATAAATGAACAAGTAGAACAATCATTGATTAAACGTTTATCAATTGAGGGTTGGAAAGCAAAATCAAAATCTTCAATAGTTTTATAAGAAGACAGTTTACTTTGAGAGAATCTCTTTTTATAACTATTATCTTTACGAGTATTATATTCATCCTCAACTAATAGTTCTAAGAACTCTAAATAACCCATACTTTTTTGTTTTGCTAAAGACAAGCGTTCTTCGAGAGAATTGCAGATTCCAGATAATTTAAAATCTTTTAATCTATTTTTAAGCGAATTCATATTCAAGCGCCTCCTCTTTTGCAAATTCGACAGGTAAAGAATAAGAGCCATTAGAGCAAATCTTTTTAATAATTTTGTAACTGTAAACTTGATAAGCAAGAGCTCTTTTACAAGCAGAATCAACGACACCGCCGGGATATGTATTTAATAAAGATATTATTCCTTGTACTTTCCTTGACCAAAGATTAGGCGAGTCTTTTAAAATAGCAAAAAACATTTGTTCAGCAAAAGGTCCGATATTGTGCATTTTAGCTTGATATTTTTCTTGATATTCTGTTTCGGAATAAAGTTTATATTTTGGATAATGACTGTTGCTTGTAGAGAAAAGACCTTTACCAGATATAGTTGGATGAGTAGCAATTAATTTATTTTCATAATAGATTTTGACAAAAGATTTAGTTTTTTCGATCTCAAGTATTTTACCTACATATTCAAAAGGAGCAGAATAATAATTGTAATCAATAAATACATGGCAATCATGGTAAAGTTTTCTTGTGCCGACTTTAGCGATTTCAAAATTATTTAGAGGAAGCGGCAATAATAAATGTTTTTCTTCGGCATGAAAAACTTCTTTAGGGATTTTCCGAGTAGTGCCGTGAACTCTGCGATTGCAAGTGTTTTCGAGCCAATATAAAATCTGACGGTCTAAATCATCACCATCTTTAAATTGCCGGCCTAATACAAAATTGTTTTTAAAATATTTTATCCCTGATTCTACCTTACCTTTATCGTTGGGGCGATAAATTCTGCACGGAATGGATGTAAATCCATAATGCGCAGAAAAATCTTTATAAAGCTGTTGAAAGATGGGTTCATAAAAATTAGCTTCTAATATTGCTGCCTTTAAATTATCAATTCGAACAGTTTTAGGTATGCCACTAAAATATTTAAAAGCATTTTTATGACAATTTATAAAAGTTTCAACTGTTTGATCGTAAGTTTTTTCATAATAATCTAATCTAGAATAACTCAGTTTCATGTTAAATACCCAAGTTTTACGACGTTTCCCGTTGATATCAGTAGTGAGGCCAATATACCCAAAATCAACTTGAGCTTCTTCTGCTGGTTCTGTATGAATGCGAACAAATATATTTTCTTTCCTTTTAATACCTGCTAAAAAGCGTTTAATAGCTGAATAAGATATTTTTACTTCAATTTCACGCAGTTTTTGATAAATCAAAATCCCGCTTAATCCTTGTTCCATCCACTCAATAATTTGTTCTCGATAGGTATCGAGTTTTTGAGGATGAGGTTTTTTGATTGGAAAACTTTGATTAGATTTAATACGTTTAATTATCTTATCAACAGTTTTCCAATCATGTTTAACATCACGCGCTATTTGAGATTTGTTAAGACCTTTTTCAAGTAAAGATTTAATAGTAATATACATGGCAACTCCTAACATATTAACCACCCCCGTATATAGTTTAACTATAAATAGGGATGGAAGGTTAAAAAAATAAAAATTTTAGAAGGGGGATCCCCCTTCTACCTTCAAATAAACATCATAATAAAGCAAATACTTTTATTGGTTTATCGCTATGGAATTTTCTTGCGCCTTGGGTATGGAATTTATTTTAGCCTTGAGGATCCTCTTTCTTTCAGAGAAGTTGTATTGTTGAGAGCTCCTGAATTATCAACTTTATGCGACACGATAAAAAACACGCCACTCAACACCGAAATTACAAACTACGAAAAATTTCATGGCCGTCTTACAGAATATTTACAAGAATACTTGTTACACGGAGGATACTTACCCGCTATCTCTGAATACCTTATAAAAAAAACTATTTCAAAAGCAATCTTCGATATTTATATTCAGTGGATTATCGGAGACATTTTAAAACATAATAAAAACGAAAACTATTTATATGAAATATTTAAAGGAATAAACACTACTTACGGTTCACAGATTTCTTGGAATAATATATCAAAACATCTATCAATAGAACACCAATCCTGTCCGATAAAACTATTTCACCAAAAAACTAGTTGAAATTCCTTAATTTTAAAATCAGAAATTCTGGCTGGTGTTGCGCTTAACAGATCTATCAATGTCAACCTTGATAATAATGCTTCTTTTATTATCCTATGCAAATAAAATAACGATTTTTCATATTTAGATTGGTATTTTATATATGTCAAAAGTAAATAATATATCATCGCTATCCAGACTTGACTCATCACCGCATTTTTACTTGTTCCCAAAAATGTTTTTATTTGTAAATTCTGTTTTATCCATCTAAAAAATATTTCTATTTGCCATCTTGTTTTATATATTTGTACGATCGTTTTAGCTGACAGTTTAAAATTGTTGGTAACAATACTAACTACTTCGTCACTTTTTTCATCTAAAAATCTTATCATTCTTAAATTCTTTTCATATTTTTTATTTTCTAGTTTTATTTTTTCATCAGACAATATCCCGTCTTTCATTGCCTCTAGATGCTGTCCGAGAACTGTATATTTTAGATTGTTTTTTAATTTAGTCACAAAATAACTCTTAGAAAAGTCAATATTACTCCATAGTTCAAGGTCTGTATACGCACGGTCAAAACAATATATGCTGTCCGGTTTAATATTTAATTTATCCTTAGCTATTCTTATATCAGAAATATTCCCTTCAGTTATCACTG
>JYNY01000159.1 GCA_000954095.1 Candidatus Omnitrophus magneticus
ACAAAAACAAGAAAGATCTTAAATATTTATGTTTTTTAATATTTTGCCAATTGCTTCAGACACAAAAAAGTTGACAGTCTGGGGACAGACGGTTATATCCAGTTTTTAGCCCTACAACGGGGATACGAAAGTTTATTTTTTTAGCATGATATTTCTTTAATTTTTTTTAATATTTCTTTAAAATCCGTGGAGAGGCAGGTGTAATCTGATATTTTACTGATTTCAGCGCTTGCTGGATTAAACGCTATGGAATATCCCGCGAGTTTTAACATTGGGATATCTCCGTCAGTATCGCCTATAGCAATAATTTCATGAGGTTTAATATTATTCTTTTTTAAAATTTTAAGAAGAATTTTCCCTTTTTCTCCGTGTGATATATTTATTTTAACATTGCCGGTTAACACGCCATTTTTTATTGTTAATCTATTGCCTATTACATAATTAAATTTTAACTCTTTTTTTATCCTATCGGTTATAAATTGCAATCCTGTTGAAATCGCGATAAGTTTAAAATTCATTTTTTTTAGTTTTTTAATTACGGGGATAACATTTTTTGAATATTTTATCTGTTTGAATATGCCGCGCATTTTTTTCACGGAAAGACCTTTCCAATGAAGGGCATCAAGTTCGCAGAATTTTTTATATGTTATTTTTCCGGCGAGGAATTCTTCTTGGTATTTTTTAGCGAGGATATCCCATAGATTTAATTTTTCATGGATATACCGCCAGCTTGAGATATGTTTAGTGATTGTCCCATCCACATCAAATATTACAGCTTTATATTTCATAAGGATTCATCTGGTTTTTTAGATCGTTCGCCGGCTAATTGGCCGCACGCGGCAAGGATATCATATCCTTTAGAAGACCTTGTAGTAACAGTCACGCCCATTCTTAAAAGTATATTTTTAAAGGATTCTACTTCTTTTAAATTACAGAAAATAATATTTTTCATGTTCGCGGTATTGTTGCCGGGTATTAAATTTATTTTACCTTTGGTTTTTTTTGCTATTTCGGCTAATTTTTCCGCGTCTTTTATTGAATCATTTTTGTCTTTTATAAGTGTGTATTCAAATGTTATTACCCGCCCTGTTTTTTCGAAAAATTGTTCGCACGCGTCAATCAGCCTTTCAAGAGAGAATTTTTTATTAACAGGCACAAGTTCATTTCTCACGCTGTTATCCGGTGAGTGTAAAGATATTGATAGTTCTATTTGTATGCCGATGCCTGACAATTTAATTATATTAGGGGCAATGCCGCATGTTGAGACAGTTATTTTGCGCGCCCCGATATTGACGGCTTCGGGATTATTTAGGATTTGTATGGCTTTTATAAGGTTGTCGTAATTATCAAGAGGTTCGCCCATGCCCATGAAGACTACGTTTGATATATGCGTAGCGCTTAATTTTTGGGCTAAAAGAAATTGGCTTATTATTTCAGCGTGTGAAAGGTTCCGTTTAAGGCCTAGTTTACCGCTTGAGCAGAAAGGGCACTTGAATTTACAGCCTGCTTGGGTTGAAAGGCAAATGGTTACTCGTTTAGATCCTTTAATAACTACTGTTTCCACATAGTTTGAATCGTTAAGTAGCCACAAAAATTTTTCAGCGCCGTCTTTTGAAACCAGATGTTCTTCAAGAGAAATCGGAAAAATAATAAATGTTTTATTGAGTTTATCGATTAGGTTTTTTGGGAGAGCGGTCATTTCAGTAAAATCAGAGTAGCCTGTTTGGTAAATGCCTTTCCAAATTTGGTTTGCCCTGTAAGAAGGTTCCCCAATTTTTTTTAGTTCTTCGCGTAATTCTTCAATAGTGTAGTTAAGTAGTATTTTTTTCTCCATAAATAATAAAATCCTTTCCTGATATGTCATGCCAAAATAAACATTTATTTCATAATAGACTGATGTGTCGTGTTTGTCCAGACGATTTTTAGGAATATTATTTTGTAGAAGAAGATAGCAATTAATAGGTAATCACTAAGCGGTTAGTAATAAACCTTTATGTGTCCTTTTGCCCCCATCTTACCATTCCCCCGGAAAGCCTGAATCCATGAGTGTCTCAGCTAACAAACTGTCATTTCGGAATTTGCCGTAGGCAAATATCCGAAATCCATGGAAGTCTCGATTAGAAATCTAATCTCTATTTTAGATTTTAAAAAATTATTTTTCTGAAATCTTATGCAACCTGTATGGATTCCTGCTTGCGCAGGAATGACAGAATGAAAAACGAGAATGACTGGGACAATTATCAAGCGCTTAGTGAATACATTAATAGAGTGTCTCTCGTCTCAAAATATAATTGCTTAGAGTGGCTGTATTTTTTAGTTCATTTTTTTTGATGAACTCGGTAGTGTTATAAGAAATGACGTGCCTGAAGGAGAAGTGTTTTCTAACAATAAATTTCCGTTATTCGCTTCTAAAATAGCTTTAGACATGGGAAGTCCTAGTCCGGTACCGCTAAGTTTAGTGCTGTAAAAAAGATCGAAAATTTTTTCTTTTGAATTTTCATCAATTCCCATTCCTGTATCTTTTATCTTAATATTAATTTTGCTGTCGTTATTGTTATAGCTAGAGAATATTTCAATAGTAAGCTTCCCTTTATCCTTCATGGATTGTATCCCGTTAGTTATGATATTTCTGAAAACGCTGTAAAGCTGTAAAGGATCCATAAATACCGAATCAGGTTCATTATCTGTGGTTTTTATTTCTATTTCAATTCCTGATGAAATGTCTAAATCATTGAGAACTTCATTTAGGCATGTTTTAACGGATATTTCAGACGGGACTTTTGTTTTGATTCGTGAATAGTTTAGAATGCTTTCTAAAATATTGCTGGATAATTTTATTTTTTCATCAAGCATTTGCAGTCTTTTTAAAAAAATTTCTTTATTTTCACATCCTTCTATACGCAATAGATAAACAGAATTTTTCATTATTCCCAAGGGGGTTCTTATTTCATGCGCGATATGTCCTGCCATGGTACCCAAGACCGCTAGTTTTTCTTTTTCAATTATTTTTACATGCATTTCAGCTAGTTCATTTGTTTTTATTTTTAATGTTACGTTTAAGGCTATGACCCATAAAATGATTAGAATAAGAAGTATAATAATGGTCGTTTGAATAGTAAGTGACAAGACTTTTTCAAATGAGAATTGATGTATTAGATGCGACCCGAACCATTTTGTATTTAGTTTGTTTAGCTCACCGGATTCTTTTAATTTATCTATAGCGTCGTTAATAGCGTTTAAAATTTGTAAATTTTCTTTATGTATACCTATTGAGCATTGATGGGTTAAATCCATTATGGGAGCTAGCATTTTGAAGTCGCCGAAATTATGTTGTTCAATATAATAAAATGCTGAATTTTTTTCGCAGACAACAGCGGTAATTTCTCTATTTTGAAGTTTTTTAAACGCGGCAGGTAATTTTTTATATTTTAAAATAGCTAAACGTTTATTTTCGCTTAAAAGGTCTATTATGTTGCATTTTTCTTTCATGCCTATGATTGTGCCCTCAAGAGATTTTAATGAATCAACATGATGGTTGTCCGCCTCTATTATAATGGAATATTCTACTTGATAAAATGGTTTAGAGACTCTTATATCGCTAACCCAGTCAGTTGTTGGAAATGTTCCTATAATGCCGTCAATTTTTTTATTATTAAGAGCTGTTATGCAATTTTCCCATGTCATAAGTTTTATAGTTATCGGCCGTCCAACTATTTCAGATATTTTTTTTGTGATATCAATAAAAAAGCCTTGCGGTATATTTTTATCTTCATAAGAATAAGGTGGATACGAAATATCCGCTCCGAAAATAAGCGGAGGAATTAAGTCTTTAGTATTTTCTAAAAAGCTGTAAGAGGATGAAATAGCGACAAGGAGAAATAGTGGGATTAACAGAAAAGATAAAGTTAAATATCTTGATAATTTAATCATAAAATTTTTTATACATTATTTTGTTTTAAAGGATATATTATTTAAAGTATATATTGTGGTTATAGAGCTTTCAAATCTTTATATGAAAAAAATATTATCTTAAAAAATAGTGGATAATTATTAGTCGTTAAAATACTAAGTTTATAAAAACATATTTTATTTTTTTGTTGAAATTAAATTCAAGATTATGTATGATAACATTCCGTGGCTTAAACCGAAAAACTGCATTTGTCCATAGCGAATAATGCGAATCTGTTCGGCTAAAAGGCTTAAAAAAATTCTTGACGCACCTCATCAAATGGTGCGCCTACAAATTTTTTTAAGCCTTTTATCTCAAACATCTTAGCATTCTTCATCTATGTCCAAACGCAGTTTTCCGGTTAAAACATATGGTTAGATTTTAAATTGTTATATAAAATTTTATATTTTTTAGAGTGGGAGGAGTATTTATGGTGGTGGTTTATGGTGAAAGTACGCAAAAATTTTCTTCCCAATTTTTTTTCATGTCTTGTTATTTGTGTTTTTTTTCTGGATAATATTTTATGGGCTGAAGCCGATTCATTTATTTTAAATAAAAATCAACTATCTTCATTATCTCTCCAGCCGAAACTTGAAACTTGGGTGCCGTCAAATTCTTTTATAGCGGAATCTGTTATAAAAACTATTACATCCTCTTTTAAAAATAATCCTCCCCAGAAAAGCGTTAATTTTATTACTGACATAAAAGGAAAAAAAATAGATATTTATTTTTTACCTTTTAAAAATGAAAAAATCGGGGTGAAATTTTTCGCTAGATGTGTCATCGAAGAAAAATCATATGATTTTTTTTTAAATGACAAATTAGAAATTATTGCGGGGACAGGTATCATAAGCGGTAGTGGTATTAATAAAAATGAAATAGTACAGTCCTTGGTGGAGCCAAATAAAAATGCGGGCAATAAAACTAATCCTGAGAGTTTTATTCAGAAAAAACCGGATAATATATTTGATGATTCCGGATATATTTCAAGGAGGGTATTTTTAACCGGAGGATTATCCGCGTTATTTTTGGGGACAATATATTTAACATTAAATAGATTAGGGATTTTTGTTGGTAAGACGGATATGCCTGTGTCTTTTCTTTTTGGAATGCATGAAACTGCGGAAGATGCCGAGGAATCCGGAAAAGAGTTATTATCGATAGTTCAAAAAGCCAAAAGTTTGGGATATAAACCTGTGATTATACGGGAAAACACTGCTATTATGAGTTGGGATAGTGCTAATGAAGAAATATCTGATATTAGAAAAGAATTATTTAAGTTGACTCATAATATTATGTTTCCTGATGATATGTTTCCGTTTAATTATCAAGAAATTGCTAGCGCGTTGTTGGAAGAAAGATATGTGGATAAAAATATAAGCGTGACAAGAAAAATAGAAAAAGGATTAAGTTTAACTTTTAAGTCAAAGTTTAAGGCTAGAACTGAAGAGGTTTTTAAAGGATTTGAAAAAAAGATGAAGAAGAACGCGTACGGCTTTGGATATCATAATCAGGAGGAATTTCATCAAAGAATAGAAGATTTTTTTAAAGATTTTAAAAAAGAAGTGGAATATAGAAAACTGTACGAAGAAGCTAAGAAGAAACGCGCGGAATATGATAAACATTATACTGATCCTGCGCCGGTATTAGAGAAAAGTAATTATTTAGATAAAATAAAGGAAATTTGTAGAAATGCGTATCTCAAAGGAGCTAGTATAAAATTTGAAGAACCGTCGCTTGAAAAAGAAGCGGTATATATGGTGAAATCTGTTTTAGAATTTATTCTGTCTGAACAAATAGATTCTAAAGGTGATTTTGATAAATATATTTTAGTTTTTACTGAATTAGTACATTGGCAGATACGATTTGATGAATTGCGGAATAAGGCGCTGAAGGAGGAGATTGATAATATTATAGATTATAGTTTTATGGAAAAACCTTGGATTATTGTTGTTATGGGCGCGGCGCATAAGGAACATTTTATTAAATCGTATAAGGATATCAAATATAAATCTGAAACATGGGAAAGCCCGCGGATTGCGCCCGGTAGTAAATATCAAGAAATACGTGATAGATATAATAAGCTTTATAGAAATGGGATTACTAATAAAGAGATACAGGAGATTGCTTATAGAGAATTAATTGAATCAATTCTTTTGAGCGAGAATAATATGTATACGGAACCAAGTACTGTAGAAGCTCAAAAGGCGTATATAGATAAACTTTTTAAACGTTTGCCGTTAGCTGAGTGGCGGACTTTGTTACAGTACGCTATCGAAACATCAAGCAATGCTTTTCATCAAGATTCACGCGTGTCTAAGGAATACTTGAAGCCATTAATGAAAAAACCCATAATAAACTATTTGATTGAAAAAGTTTTAAAGATGGAAGAATGGGAGGATTTAGATATATTTTCTCCGAGAGATCGCCCTAGTGTTCATTATATTTCTTTAATTGAAAGGGCTATTGCTACTATTGGCGTGGGTATTATAAACAAGGGTGGAGCTATTAACAATATCCGCCATGATATAAGTAATCCGGAGGAGTCAGCCAAACTTTTGATGGAAACATTAGTATCTATAGGATTAAATAAAAAAATAGCTCTTATATTTGACTCAGCGCTGGATGAGAAAAGTGGAGAGAATCAGTTAAAACGTTTTATGGAAGCATTAGACTTGTTGAAAAAAAATAAAACGTATGCGGTGCTATTAAAAAATTTTGAATTTTTTAAAGTGGATGAAAAAGTTTTACATAACACAGCCGAAGAGTTAATTAAAGATAATAAGAGAGAAGTTTTTATTTTCGCGGGTCTAGAAAAAAAAGAGGATTTATCTGATTTAGATGATAAGAAAAATTTACATGCCGCGTATATTAAGAATAATCTTAAAGGTTCAGCGTATTATCCTATTGCAGAGATTATAGCTATTACATTATCTCATTTTATTTCATGTGAAACATTGATAATGTCCGGTAAAATTTCTGATAAATTAGTTTTTAATGACAAAGAGGTGAATTTGCGGGATGTAAATTTAGAATTTATACAAAGGGACGATAGGGCTCTTTTTTTTAGTCTTCTTCCTAACGCGCAAGTTTGTGATGAAAAAGAAGTTGTTAGGCGTTACGCGGCTTTTAAACGTTTCTTGAAATCTGTTTAAAAGAAAATATTACTGTTATTTGCTATGTGGATAAGGGGGAATTGCTAAGTTGCTACTATAGTTTTTGAGATAATTCAAGCCTTTCTAAATTCATGTTTAAAAACCGGTTAAAAATCTTTATTATTTGTGATATAGTAAATAAATAAAATTTGCCGTTTATCAAATTAACACGGGTATAACATGAATAATAAAATTTCGGAAGGTATTTTATTTACTGATTTTTATCAGATTACAATGGCGCAGGTTTATTTTAAAGAGGGCATGCATAAAATGCCTTCGAGGTTTGAATATTTTTTTAGGCATTATCCCGACTACGGCGCGCATAAAGCAGGGTACTGCGTGAACGCGGGGCTAGAGACATTTATTAAATGGATGATGTCAGTTAGGTTTGATGATGAATCAATAAATTGCTTGAGACAACATACTGATTTGTCAGGCCGTCCAGTTTTTCAAGAAGCATTTTTAGAATGGCTTAAAAATGAGGGTAATTTTAATTCATTAAGTATTTATGCCATCCCTGAAGGCAGGGTTATTCATCCGAATGTTCCAATCGTTGTTATTGAAGGCCCAATTGCTTTAGCCCAAATATTAGAAACTTCTCTTTTGAATCATCTTAATTATCAAATTCTTATTGCTACAAAAGCCGCTCGTGTGAAAGAATCAGCGCTTGGCCGTCCTGTTTTTGAATTCGGAATGAGAAGAGGCCCGGGAATGGCTGTTAATGCCGGAGCGCGCGCAACGTTAATAGGCGGCGCGGATTTTACTTCAAACGCGGGCATATCGTATCAATTGGGATATAAACCTAAAGGCACTCACGCGCACAGTATGGTGCAGGCTTTTTTGGCGTTAGGAAAATCTGAAATTGACGCGTTTCGCGCGTGTGCTGAATTATATCAGGATTCATCCGTTCTTCTGGTTGACACGATAGACACGTTAAGAAGCGGTGTGCCTAATGCTATAAAAATTTTTACTGAATTAAGGGATAAAGGTTATAAACCTTTAGGAATAAGGCTTGATTCAGGAGATTTGGCGTATCTCGCGATTCAAAGCGTTAAAATGCTTGATAATGCCGGATTTAATGATGTCAATATTGTTTTGTCAAATCAGTTGGATGAAATTATAATATGGCAGATTATTACGCAGATACGTTCAGAAGCGGCTCGGTACGGGGTTAACGCGGAAAATTTAATTAATAGATTAATTTATGGAGTAGGGACAAGCCTTATTACTTCAAAAGGGCATGAGGCATTAGACGGTGTGTGTAAATTAGTTGCTGTTTTTAAAAACAGTGAGTGGAAATCCACAATGAAATTAGCGGAAAATACCGGAAAAACTTTAAATCCTGCGCGTAAAAAAATATGGAGAGTTTACGAGGATAATGGAAAAGCTGTTGGGGATTTCTTAAGTTTAGATACTGAAAAACCGTATGACATGGATGAAATTATTTTGCGGCATCCTATGGACAATACAAAAAAAAGAATTTTAAAGAAATCAGATATTTTTAAAATTGAAGAACTTTTGACTGTGATTATGGATAAAGGACAGCTTGTTTATAAATTTCCGTCAATAGAAGAAATTCGAAAAACAAAAGAGATTGATATGGCTAATCTTCATTCAGGCGTTAAACGAATAATATTTCCGCATGAATATCATGTGTCTTTAACTGACGCGTTATGGAAAATTAAAGAAAATTTGATTACGAAAATAAAAGATGAAATAGGGCGGCAATAAATTTAAGAATGGAATACGGCGGGCCGCCGCGAAATCAGGCATTTTTAGCCTATGTTAAAAAAAACAGGCGCGGCTAAAAATGCCATTTTTTAAAAGGTTCGAGTCATTTTAAAAATCAAAAAATAAATTTTTTGATTTCGCGGCGGCCCTAAAA
The DNA here is from genome assembly GCA_000954095.1 of Candidatus Omnitrophus magneticus. GTDB lineage: Bacteria > Omnitrophota > Gorgyraeia > Tantalellales > Tantalellaceae > Omnitrophus_A > Omnitrophus_A magneticus. Next base: position 8,990 of record JYNY01000159.1, read on the forward strand.
CTCCGTCCTAAAAGGAAAAAAATTATGATTGAAAAAAAAATAAATTTTAAAAATGGTGTTGTTACAGGTTATGAAATAGAACTTCCTAAAACAAAACTTATTCTGGCGAGGGCCGATAAAGGATTTGTTATGTGCGGTTTTTTAAATATTTTAGCGGCTGATAAATTTGGAGAAGCCGCGTGCGTGGTTAAAGGCGTTTCGACTATTGAAGATTTATTATCCGGAAAAATAGTAGAAGTTTCAAAATCAGCTGAAGATTTAGGCGTAAAGACGGAGATGACCGGAATGGCCGCTCTTGAGAAATTTATGTGAATAACTCAAAAACTTAACGGAGGTAAAATATGTTTGATTTAGGTAAACTAGGAGACATGGCAAAAATAGCCCAAGAAGCGAAACAATTGCAGGATAGGCAGGAACGCACGCAAAGAGAGCAGATTGACTTATTGAAAAAAATTTCAAAGCAATTGGATGATATTTTATTAACGCTTAAAGAAAAGCGGTAATACTGGATTCATATGATTATTACTAGGCAAAAACAATTGAACGAAATTTTGGATTATATTAAAGATGCTAAAAAAATTTTTCTTATAGGGTGTAAACAATGCGCTACTACCTGTAAAACAGGGGGAGAAGATGAGTTAGAAAAAGCGGAAAAAGATTTATGTTCTAACGGTAAAGAAATTATAGGAAAAATTATTTTTGATCCCGCTTGCAGTATTTTAGAAATTAAACGTTTCGCGAGAAATAATGAAAAATTATTAGCCTTAACTGATGCTGTTATCTCTTTTACTTGCGGAGGCGGAACACAGGCTGTTTCTGATGTATTGGGAATGATTAAGGTTTATCCCGGGAATGACACGTTGTTTCAGGGAGAGATAACGTCCATAACTACAAAAGAACGGCGTTTTGAACAAAAGTGTTCTTTGTGCGGAAATTGTCTTTTAGCTGTTACGGGCGCGATATGCCCGGTTACGAGATGCCCCAAGGAATTAGTTAACGGGCCATGCGGAGGACACAAAAACGGTAAATGCGAAATAGATAAAACACTTGAGTGCGCGTGGCTTAAAATTTACGAGAAACTAAAAAAAAATAACGAACTCGATAAAATGAAAAAAATAAAACCGCCTAAAGACTATAGTAAAAATTTAAAACCTCGCAGGGAAATTATTTTTTAGGATATTAATTTAAAAATTTTGATAGGATTATTCGTGTGGATGGGAAATGACTATAAAATAAGAAGCGAGCGCGAGACATGTTACGGCAGGGCAGATATTTTTATGATTCCGCGGGATAAAAAGAGAATAGGTTTTGTAATAGGGTTTAACCGAAAAACTGCATTTGGACATAGATGAAGAAGATAATTAGACTGTTGAAATAGCTTTAGAAAAGGTATTCACTAAGCGCTTGATAATTGTCCTAGTCATTCTCGTTTTCCATTCTGTCATTCCTGCGCAAGCAGGAATCCATACAGGTGGGATAAGATTTCAGAAAAATA
>JYNY01000161.1 GCA_000954095.1 Candidatus Omnitrophus magneticus
AACGTAATATGCCACGAAGAATGTTTTATTTTATTTATAAATTTAACGGCGGGAAAATTAAAAAAATTAAAAAAAAATAAAAAATCTACCCAAAAAACGTTTATTTCTTCTTTAAAAAATAATTCTTTTAACGGTCAAATAGCCAATTCTCTTATGCAGATATCAAATTCACCAGTAACTATCGCTTTAAGTTTAAATAAAAAAACACTGACGCATGAATATATTCTCGCGAGTAAAATATTCAGTATTTCCGTTATCGAAAAAGACGCGCCATTACGGTTTATCGGAAAATTTGGTTTTCAATCCGGCCGGAATATTGATAAATTTAAAGAAACAAAATATGAAGTACTTAATAGCAAATGTCCGGCAGTAGTTGATTCTAGTCTTGCTTATCTGGGCTTAGAACTTTTAGATAAATTAGACGCTGGAGATTATACGCTTTTTCTCGGCAAACTCGTGGAATCTAAATTATTAAAAGACGGCGAAGTAATGACTTACAATTACTATCATGATGAAAAATGCGGCATGACTTCTAGTTTTGCTCCGACTTTTATGCGGGATATAGCAATGTCAAAAACTTGCTCCGCTAAAAATACTAAATACCGCTGTACGGTTTGTAATTACATTTATAATCCTGATTTGGGAGATATTGACGGCGGGATTGGCCCCGGCACAGCTTTTGAAAATATTCCTGATACATGGCGTTGTCCGATATGCGGTGTGGATAAAACTAAATTTGTAAAAATGGAGCAGTAAACCATGAAAGCGCGCGAAATTAAAAAAAATATATTTTGGGTTGGCGGAATTGATTGGGATTTAAGAAATTTTCATGGTTACATAACTCCGCGCGGGACAACATACAACGCGTATCTTATAATTGACAAAAAAATAGTTTTAGTGGACACTGTTAAACATTATTTATGCGATGAGATGATAGCACGGATAAAATCTATTGTAGATCCTGAAAAAATAGATTTTATTGTGTCAAATCATGTTGAAATGGATCATTCCGGCAGTCTCCCCATGATAACTAAAATTGCTAAAAATTCTGAAGTTATCACATCTATTCATGGAGAAAAGGGATTACTCAAACATTACGGCAATTCTATGAAACTGCGTGTTGTTTCAAGCGGTGATTCTTTTTCTATAGGAGAACGCGAGTTAGAGTTTATTCATACGCCGATGGTTCATTGGCCTGATTCAATGGTGACATATATCGCGCGTGAAAAATTATTACTCCCAAATGACGCGTTTGGACAACATATCGCTGGAAATGAACGTTTTGATGATGAATTGGGATGGGCGATTGTAAAAGAAGAATCCGCGAAATATTACGCTAATATTGTTATGCCCTACGGGAAACAGGTATCATCGGTATTAGGCGCGATATCTAATCTGGATATTGATATGATAGCGCCCAGCCATGGAATAATATGGCGGTCGCATATTTCCGATATAGTCAAATGTTATAAAAAATGGGCTGAGAATTTAGTAGATGAAAAGGCTGTGATAATTTATGATACTATGTGGGGTTCCACAAAAAAAATGGCATTAGCAATAGTTTCCGGATTTGAGGATTCAGGGATTAACGCGGAACTGATAAATCTTAAAGAAACAGATATTTCAACTACGATAACAAAACTTTTAACGGCGAAATATATTATTGTGGGTTCTTCCACGTTAAATTCCAATGTGCTCCCTACAGTGTCAGGATTTCTTACTTATATGTCGGGGCTTGCGCCTAAAAATAGGATAGGTATGGCGTTTGGTTCATACGGTTGGGGCGGGCAAAGTGTGCCGGATATAGAAAATACATTAAAAAAATGCGGCTTTTCTATGTGGGAGAGCCTTAAAGCTCAATATATTCCGGATGAAAAAGATTTATCTGGAATAGTTGAAAAAATAAAAAATAATATTATTAGTTTTAAATAAAAAATAAAAGAGGGGGTATGTGGATGACAAGTTTAAAAGAAATTTACAAATGCAATAAGTGCGGAAATGTAGTGGAGATGGTTAGTGAAGGCGCCGGGGCCCTCGTTTGTTGCGGTTCTCCTATGGAAAAATTGATCGCGAAAACAGTTGATGCCGGCAGTGAAAAACATGTGCCTATTGTTGAAGCAATATCAAGCGGTGTTAAAGTCACGGTAGGCAGTGTCGCGCATCCTATGGAGGAAAAACATTATATTAAGTTTATTGAAGTGATTACATTCGCTCACATATTAAGAGCCGAGTTATTGCCGGGTATGGAACCTTGCGCGAGTTTTAAAATCGCCCGGTCTCAAATACGGGAAGTCAGGACGTACTGTAATGTTCATAATTTATGGAAATCATAGAGGTTTTTAGTTAAAAGGGGCGAAAAAAAATCGTCCCTTTTTTTTTAATATTTTAAAGGAGGATAATATGCCAAGCTTAAAAGGTTCAAAAACAGAAAAAAATTTATTAGCCGCTTTTGCTGGAGAATCACAGGCGAGAAATAGGTATACATATTTTTCCGGAGTAGCTAAAAAAGAAGGATATGAACAGATAGCCGCGATATTCTTGGAAACAGCGGAAAATGAAAAAGAACACGCGAAAAGATTTTTCAAATTTCTTGAAGGCGGAGAAGTTGAAATACACGCGTCTTTCCCTGCCGGTGTTATAGGAAATACATTAGCTAATTTAAAAGAATCTGCCGGCGGAGAAAATATGGAATGGACAAAACTTTATAAAGAGGCCGCCAGTACTGCTTTGGCAGAAGGGTTCAAGGATGTAGCAAGCGCTTTTGAAATGATTGCTAAAGTTGAAAAACATCATGAAGAAAGATATCGTAAATTGATAGCTAATTTAGAAACGTCGAAAGTGTTTAAAAAAGACGTGGTTGTCACATGGAAGTGCCGTAACTGCGGGTATATTCATGAAAACGCGGCAAGTCCGGAAAAATGTCCCGCGTGTTTACATCCGCAAAGTTATTTTGAAATTTTTTGTGAAAAATATTGATTTATAGCTATTTGGGAGGATTTTATGGCAAAAGAGTTTTCAGCCTGTGAGGTTATTGAAATGGCTGTACAAATAGAAAAAAACGGCAGGGATTTTTATTCAGCTGTTTATGATATGGTAAAAAAGAAGGATATTAAAAATACTTTTTTGATTTTGATGGAAGAAGAAATAAAGCATATAGAAATTTTTGAGAAAATATTTTCTTCTTCATGCGATATATCCCCGGACGCGGCGTATCCTGATGAATATTTCGCGTATTTGAACGCTATTGCCGGAGCGCATGTTTTATTTAAAAAGAATGAGGGTAAAAAAATAGCTAAAACTATTGATAATGCGAAAGATGCGATATCCCTAGCCATACAGTTTGAAAAAGATTCAATATTGTTCTATTTGGAAATGAAACAAGTTGTCCCTAAAAAGGATCAACATTTAATTGATGAATTGATAATTGAAGAAAAAAAACATTTAAGATGTTTAACATCGCTTAAATAAGGGAGAATATTATGGTTATGAAAGTTTTAGTATACAGTAGCCCCAGTTGTCCTTTTTGTATAAGGGCAAAACAATTTTTAAAAGATAAGGCGATAGAGTTTACTGATATTGATGTTTCCAGTGATGAGGAAAAAGCCGAGGAAATGGTAAAAAAATCAGGGCAGATGGGCGTTCCTGTTATTGATATAGATGGGCAGATAGTGGTTGGATTTGATAGGCCTAAACTTTCTAAAATTTTAGGTGTGGTGTAGATAAAGTTGTTAGAGCATTTGTGTGAGAATCCTGCAAAGTTCGCGGCTCGCGCGAAAAAATAATTTTTTTATTTATTTTTAGGTTAAACCCAAAAACTAATCAAGGAATTATAGTGTCTAAAATTTATGACGTTATCGTTATCGGAGCCGGTCCCGCAGGAATTACAGCAAGTATTTACGCGGTTCGTAAGGGACTTAACACGCTTATAGTGACTAAAGATATAGGCGGACAAACTGCGTGGAGCGGAGACATAGAAAATTATGTAGGATATCAGTTTATAACAGGAATTGACCTTACTTCTAAGTTTGAAGAACATATGAAAAAATACAATATTGAAATTAAAGAAGGGTATGATTTAAATCGTTTAGAACAGTCTAGTGGTGTTTTTAAAATTTTTTCATTAGATCAAGTTTTTTTATCAAAAAGTGTAATTATAGCGACGGGTAAACGGTCAAGAAAATTAGGAGTCGAGGGCGAAGATGAATTCCGTAATAGGGGCGTTGCTTATTGCGCTACATGTGACGGGCCTGTCTTCGCTGGAAAAATAACCGCGGTTATAGGAGGCGGGAACTCCGCGCTAGAAGCGGTGTTACAGCTAATCGGAATAGCTAAACATGTTTATCTTATTAATATCGCTCAAGAATTAACGGGAGACGCTGTAATTCGTGAAAAGATTTTAAACGCGCCTAATCTTACAGTGATGAACAATACGCGCGTCACTAAAATAAATGGTTCTAAATTTGTTGAATCAATTTCTGTTGAACAAGGCGGAAATGCTGAGATAATTCCGTTAAACGGGATTTTTATTGAAATAGGCCTTTCCCCGAATACTGATTTTGAGAGCAGTCTATTAAAAAATGAACAGAATGAAATAATAGTGAATTTTAGGAATGAGACTAATATACCCGGAGTTTTCGCGGCAGGGGATGTAACTAATGTTCCTGAAAAACAAATTATAATTGCCGCGGGCGAAGGCGCTAAAGCCGCTCTTGCCGCGTTTAGATATGTGATGAAAATATGAGCTTAAATACTATAGAGTCAAATTTAAAAGATTTACAAGCCGAATATTCCGCGAAAAAAACCGCTATTAAAAAACGTCTGGAAGATTTTAAAAAAGTATGGCTTGAGTCTGAAAAAATTATATTTTCCGAACTTTGTTTTTGTATATGTACGCCCCAATCAAACGCTATTTACGCGGATCGCGCGATAAAAAATTTAATAAAAAATAACGCGCTTTATTCTGGGTCTATCCAAGATATAAGAGCGTCATTAAAAGCCGTCAGGTTCCCGAATAATAAGGCGGGATATATCTATTTAGCGAGAGATATTTTTTCTCGTAACGGTAAAATTTCTATTAAGAAAAAAATAAATACTTTAGATATTTTTTCAGCTAGGCTGTGGCTTGTCAAAAATATTAAAGGGCTGGGATTTAAGGAAGCAAGCCACTTTTTGAGGAATATCGGCTTTGGGAAAAATCTTGCTATTCTTGATATCCATATACTAAGGCGTATGAAAAATTACGGCTTGATTATTGATATTCCTAAGAGTATATCTAAAAGATTATATTTTGAATTAGAAGAAAAATTGCGTTTTTTTTGCGGAAAGGTTGGAATCCCTATGGCGGAACTTGATTTACTTTTTTGGTCATCCGCGACAGGCGAGATTTTTAAATAGAGTTATATATTTTTTCGATGTCCTCGTAAGATGCCTTGTTGCAACTATTTTTATATTTTTCGGGTCAAAAATAAAACCGTGAAGTTTATGATAATGACACATATCAAAAATATAATTTTAGAATCATATAATTTATTAAGCGCGATGGCGCCGTATCTTTTATTTGGATTTTTCTTTGCTGGTATTCTTCATATGTTTATTAATCCTAAAATACTAGCGCGCCATACTGGGAAAAATAGTTTCTTTTCGGTTTTAAAAGCTTCTATTTTTGGTATACCTCTTCCTCTATGTTCTTGCGGTGTTCTGCCGGCCGCTATATCTCTTAAAAAGGATGGCGCGAGTAGAGGCGCGGTACTTTCATTTTTAATTTCAACTCCAACTACAGGCGTAGATTCAATTTTAGCGACATATTCTCTTATGGGATTGGTTTTTACTTTTTTTAGGATTTTTGCTTCTTTTTTCGCGGCTCTTATGGCAGGTATGGTTGAAAATTTATTCGCTACCCGGTATGAAGAGAATAAAACTTTTGAAAATAAAATATGTAAACATTGCGCTGAAAAAAATAAACACAAGCATACTAATACTTTTAAACTTAAAGGTGTTTTTTTATATGGTTTTGGAGAATTATTAACGGACAGCGCTTTGTGGCTTTTATCAGGAATTTTAATAGGCGGAATTATTTCTTATTTATTACCTAAAGAATTTATCTCTAATTATATGGGGAATAGTTTTTTTTCTATGATTATAATGTTTATAGTAGGAATTCCAATGTATGTTTGCGCCACAGGTTCTATACCAATAGCGGCGGCATTATTGGCTAAGGGAGTAAATCTGGGCGCTGTATTAGTATTTCTTATGGCAGGCCCCGCGACAAATATTGTAAGCCTTATTCTTATTTCAAAAAATTTAGGCGCGAGGAGTGTCGCTATCTATTTAAGCTGTATAGCTTTTGTAAGTATAAGTTTAGGGATGCTTATGGATAAGTTTTATGGGGGGGCTAATTTTGCCGCCATGAATATAGTGGATTGTCATAAAGAATTACTGCCGCAGGTTATTGAAACAATTTCCGTGGTAATACTTATTTGTCTTATTATTTTTAATCTTTTCATATCAAAAAGGAGAAAAAATGAAACGTGTTCCATGGCAATTTAGTATGACTGTTATTCTCTTGGCCGCGACATTTATCTTATATTACGCGCATTATTACTTTTTTAGGGATATGCATCATATTTTAATTTATTTATTGGGTGATATCGCTTTTGTTCCCGTTCAAGTATTATTAGTAACACTTTTTTTAGACAGAATTTTAACTCGACAGGAGCAGGTAGCGCGCCTAAATAAACTTAATATGGTTATAGGAACATTTTTTAGCGAAGTCGGAAATGAATTGTTGAAAAAATTATCTGATGTCAATACCGATTATGAAAAATTAGTTATAGATTTTAAAATATTGAAAGAACGGGAAGATAAATATTTTTTTATTATGGCGAAACGTTGGAAGCAGTATGACGCTATTGATATTATAGAATCAGAAGATTTTGTTTGTCTTAAAAGTTTTTTAAAAGAAAAAAGAACATTTTTATTAATGCTTCTAGAAAATCCTAATTTGCTTGAACATGAAAGTTTTACAAATCTTTTATGGGCGGTATTTCATTTAACGGATGAATTTATTTTTAGGAAAGATTTGGTAAACTTGCCGGAAAAAGATAAAGAGCATTTGATTATAGATATGAAAAGAGTTTATCCGTTAATTTTAGCGGAATGGATAAATTATATGAAACATCTTAAAAAAGCATATCCCTATCTTTATTCAATGGCTGTACGCACTAATCCGTTTGATCGTGACGCTAGTATTGTTGTTAAATAGCGACATGTTTTTGGGTTTTAATTCAATTATTATTCCAAAGTCAGTTTTATTTTTTTGGGTTAAAGAATCTAATCTTGAATGTATTTTTTCCAGACGTTTAGGAGTTTTTCTTTTTCAATACCATCCATATCTCTAAAATATACACCTAGTATAAAACATTTTTTATGAATATCTTTTATTTCTTTAAACCATTTTATGTTGCCGTTTGTTTTTATTATATTAAGCCCGGTTTCGTCCGGTATCATCATTTTTAATTGTATTTGCGATTCCGTCGGCAATGGTTTTGATTCTGTTATATTGAAGTTTTTATTTTGAGGCGTATTTTGCATGACCTTGGGAAGTATGCACATGGAACCGCACATATTTTCATCATGTATTGGGGCGCCGTGTCTGTCAACAGCAATAATATCAATAGCGATTTGTTTTTTTTGAAAAGTAGTTTTATTTTCCATTATTCTCCTAGTACTTGTTTTAATGTTTCAAGAATTTGGCCTAGAGAAAAAGGTTTTTCTATATAGCCTTCTATTTTTAAATTATCAAGATGAATATCCACGATATCTACCGGATGACCTGTTATTATCAAAATAGGAATATTGCTTATTTTTCTTATTATTTTTAGTACATCCTTACCATTCATGTCAGGCATTGTTAAATCTAAAAATACTATATCGGGTTTTATTTCTTCAAAATATTCAAGTCCCATTTGTCCATTAAATGTAAGAAATACTTTATATTTTTGACCTGCAAGAAAAGAATATAATAGTTCACCCATTTCACGCTCATCATCTATTATTAATATTTTTTTTGAGGAATGGTTTTTTTCTAAGAAATAATTATTATTTTTTGGGGATATTTTTTTATTTATTTTTAATATTTCTATTTGTTTTAAAATTTGGGTTATATCTTTTGCATCCAGTTCTTTTATTTTTTCACCGTCAATAAAAATTTCATTTGTTGTAATTTCTATTTTTTCTTTTAAAGAAATGATTAATTGATTTATTGGAACATTTAAGACATCCGCTACTCTGTGTAAATCATCTAACTTAGGAGTTCTTTTGCCTGTTTCCCACATTCCAATAGTAGATTGAGCTACATTTAATTTATTGGCTAAAATTTGTTGTGAAAGTTTTTGTTTTTTTCTTAGTTTTCTAAGATTTTCCGCGAATTCATTCATGGTAGTACCTCCAATTTTTAATATAATATACATTTCAATTATACACTATTTTGCAAACAAAGTCAACACCTAATGTGATTACGTATAATGCTTCCCTGAATTCAGACCACTGGTTAAGGTGTGAAAACAGGCTATAATAATAGCCAAACTAGGAGGTCAAGATGAAGTATTTACGGCGTTTGGGGCATACCGCTGGGAAAAAATTGATTCGTCGGCTTATGAGGTTGATGAACCTAGTGGCGATCTATCCAAAGCCACGGATGAGCCAGAAACATCCGGAACACCGTATTTACCCGTATCTTCTTAGAGGTGTTGAGATTGTCAGAGTTAATCAAGTCTGGGCCACTGACATCACGTATATTCAGCTCGCCAGAGGGTATTGTTATCTAGTGGCTATTATGGACTGGTTCAGCCGTTATGTTCTTTCTTGGCGGCTTAGTAACACACTGGATGCGTCTTTTTGTGTGGAATGCCTTGATGAAGTTTTAAAAAAATATGGCAAGCCAGAGATATTTAACAATGATCAGGGTACACAGTTCACGTCGATGGAGTTTATCCAAAAGCTATTGGACGCAAATATTCGAATAAGCATGGATGGACGTGGCAGGGTCTTTGACAACATTTTTATTGAGCGTCTCTGGCGTACGGTTAAATACAGTAATATTTATGTTCATGAATATCCAACAATGAGAGACGCGCATGATGGCCTAAGGATATATTTTAATGGGTACAATACCGAAAGGCTTCATCAGTCTCTATATTATCAAACGCCATGGGAGGTGTATTACGGGATAAAATTTTGCCAGCCATCACAAGGAAACTCTTTGAGTTTACCGTAAAAATTTTATACTGTTTACTCGGATGGCTGGTTTTGAGATTATTAACCAAGAACGTGTGGATACTGGCGTTCTGGAGACAAGATTGTGGATAACCCCAAAGCGGTTACCCACAACTTGTCATCCATCACTTGTATAACTGTTACACAGTTATACACAGTCTCCACACTTACTACTACTATATTTATGTTTACAAAAATAAACAGACCAGAAAAAGGAGGTATATCTTACAAGAAAAAAATAGATAAGGTGGAAATCTTAAAAATTTTTTTTCACCTTAAATTTGTTTAATTTTGGTCTGGACAAGGGAAGCATTATAGTATTCTTTACTGAAATTTTTTTTAGTATTAGCCATTGCATACCTGCCTTTGTTTTTTCTTATTATTATACTTCTTTTCTATCTTACCTCAATCCTGTCCGATAAAACTATTTCACCAAAAAACTAGTTGAAATTCCTTAATTTTAAAATCAGAAATTCTGGCTGGTGTTGCGCTTAACAGATCTATCAATGTCAACCTTGATAATAATGCTTCTTTTATTATCCTATGCAAATAAAATAACGATTTTTCATATTTAGATTGGTATTTTATATATGTCAAAAGTAAATAATATATCATCGCTATCCAGACTTGACTCATCACCGCATTTTTACTTGTTCCCAAAAATGTTTTTATTTGTAAATTCTGTTTTATCCATCTAAAAAATATTTCTATTTGCCATCTTGTTTTATATATTTGTACGATCGTTTTAGCTGACAGTTTAAAATTGTTGGTAACAATACTAACTACTTCGTCACTTTTTTCATCTAAAAATCTTATCATTCTTAAATTCTTTTCATATTTTTTATTTTCTAGTTTTATTTTTTCATCAGACAATATCCCGTCTTTCATTGCCTCTAGATGCTGTCCGAGAACTGTATATTTTAGATTGTTTTTTAATTTAGTCACAAAATAACTCTTAGAAAAGTCAATATTACTCCATAGTTCAAGGTCTGTATACGCACGGTCAAAACAATATATGCTGTCCGGTTTAATATTTAATTTATCCTTAGCTATTCTTATATCAGAAATATTCCCTTCAGTTATCACTG
>JYNY01000162.1 GCA_000954095.1 Candidatus Omnitrophus magneticus
CGGAACAAGCGTCAAAGTTTATTCAAGTAAATATTTTTGACAGCAATATAACTGTAGACAAACTCGATAAAGCGCTTGAATATTCCGGGCTTGGGGCGTATCTCGGGAAAGCGAATGTTAATTTGGTGAATCAGTCTGGGAGTATTTCTCTTTATGATACAATAAAAATAATGCAGGACACGTTTGGCGCTGAGATAAACTTTTAAAAGTAGCCGCGAAGCCTGTTACATCTGATACTCCCAGTAAC
>JYNY01000163.1 GCA_000954095.1 Candidatus Omnitrophus magneticus
TAATAATTGAGTTTAAAAAAGTAGACGCGCGCAAAAAAGAAAAAATGCCGCAAGCAGTAAAAGCCGCGTTTAAACAGATAGAAGAAAAACAATATGACGTTATTTTAAAATCCCGCGGCATTGAAAAAATAAAAAAACTCGCGATTGTGTTTCAAGGTAAAAAAGTTTGGGTGAGAGAGGCTTAACGCGAAAGACCTAAGTAGCCTAAAATTTTTATGTTTTTGTTCGTTTGTAATTTAATTTTTTGTATAAAGTTTAATGGAGTCAATGTTATATAAATTGGGTTATTATGATGATAGGAACTTTTATAAAAAAGACACGAGATACGATTAAGCATTACGGAATGATTTCGTCCGGAGATAGGATTTTAGTGGCTGTTTCCGGCGGCAGTGATTCAGTAGCACTTTTAAATGTATTAGTTATGTTGAAAGATGAGTTTAAAATTTTTCTTAATGTGGCTAATATTGACCATTCATTAAGAGGCGATGAGTCTCGTAAGGATTCAGATTTTGTGAAAAATCTTGCTGAGAAGTTTTTGATTCCTTTTGAACATAAGAAAATAAATTTAGCATCCTTTAAGAAAACTAAAAAATCTTTTGAAGAATACGCGCGCGAGGCGCGTTATGAATTTTTTAAGAAGGCCGCTAGTAAATTGGGATGTAATATAATCGCCACTGCCCATACAATCAATGATCAGGCTGAAACAATTTTAATGAGAATCATCAAAGGCACTTCGGCAAAGGGGATTACTGGTATTCCGCCTATTAGGTATGAAGATGATTTTAAGATTATAAGGCCGTTTATAGATATTGAAAAAAAAGAAATTAAAGAATATCTCGCGCGTATTTCATGTCCTTTTAGAGAAGATTCGTCGAACTGCGACACGAAATATTTTCGTAATGCTGTCCGTCTTGAAATCCTGCCTTTTCTGGAAAAATATAATCCTAAAATTACCCGCGCTATATCGAATTTATCTGATAATTTAAGGGATGATTTAACATTTATAGAGTCTGCTAAAAAAAATGCTATTAAACATTTTTTACTAAGTTCCGGCATCGTTAAACATGAAGGTGGATTTGGTATAAACATAAAATATTTTATTTTAGTCCTTCTATCGTTCGTTGGGAGATTTTTATAGATTTTTTTAAAAGAGCAGGTGGCAATGTCAAAAAGCTTACCTATCGGCATTGGCGGGATATGGATTATTTTTTTCATTCAGCACAAAAAGGCGATTCTTTAAATTTGCCGGGTAATGTTAAGGTTGTAAGGGGGAGAGAAAAAATAGATTTTTGTAATGTGAAAGGGGTTTGATTAGTAAAGTTTAGTTTGATTTGAAAAATTTTGAGCATCATGATAATATAACAAGTTTAACTTGAATTTTAGTTTTCTATTTTTTTGTTTTTTGATAAAATTTTTGAAGAATAAAAATTTTATCCGGGGGTGACAGCGAGCCCTATAATCTCTAATCTAAGGAGCCACAACAAAAGTTAAACGCGATAAAACCCGCGAGCGTCAAGAGGGGGAAGGGAACCTTCCCCCTATGAAAAAACTAAATGAAAACACCACGTCATAGAACTTACTATAATTGGTTGTTTTGAAAATAATTCGTTCGTAAACAGAGTAATGAATCTTTAGTTCCTTAAAGAGGGAATAGGATACAAAGGAAAAGGGAGACATTCGCCCTTTTCCTTTGATATAGAAAAAAATAAACCTTAGGCAAGGGGGTGACAGCGAGCCCTATAATCTCTAATCTAAGGAGCCACAACAAAAGTTAAACGCGATAAAACCCGCGAGCGTCAAGAGGGGGAAGGGAACCTTCCCCCTATGAAAAAACTAAATGAAAACACCACGTCATAGAACTTACTATAATTGGTTGTTTTGAAAATAATTCGTTCGTAAACAGATCGGGGCGTAGCGCAGTTTGGCTAGCGCGCCACGTTCGGGACGTGGAGGCCCTGGGTTCGAATCCCAGCGCCCCGACCAATTTTTTATCCCGCCTAAAAATTTTTAATTCATATCTAACAAGTAATGCGGATTTTTTGAATTGAATTCCAGTGGAGTTGTAAAAATGCCTGTCGAACGCGCGAAAATAATTTTTTCAGGGAATGTGCAGGGTGTGGGTTTTAGGTATACCGCGCACAGAATAGCGGAACAAAAAGAATTGAAAGGTTTTGTGATGAATCTTTCTAACGGAGATGTTATGGCCATTGTGGAAGGAGAGAGAAACGACATAGAAGTACTTATGAATTTATTGAGAGAGAGGATGCCTAATTATATTCATGATGCGCGGGCGGAATGGCATACTGCTACGGGTGAATTTGATTCGTTTGAAATAAAATTTTAAATTTGGCGCTCTATTGGGGCGCGAATATTTTTGGCGTCAAAAAATAAAAAGATGAGGAGTTAAAATGAAAAGTTCAAATGCTATTCTTTTTTTGGTAATCATTAGTTTTGCTTTATCCGGATGCGCCGAGATTACAAGCAAATTTGTTAGAAAACCTAAAGAAGAAAAGAAAAGTATTAAATGATATTATGCCGTGAAAGAATATCATGTAAAGCCTGATATTGAACTTTACACAAACCGTTATATTTATTGGAAAAATTGGCATAGGGAATTATTGGAAGTTTTAGATAGTGGCAATCAAAAAAAACCTGTTGTTGCGGTTGAGCAGGTTATATCTAATTTAACAGAAATGGAAAGAATGCTTGTTGATGAAAAAGCGGCGGCGCTACGTGTTGAGATAGATAAAATATGTGCTATTCAAAAAGAGATAAAAAAACATAATATAACTTTAGCTAAAGAAGTAGGCATGCGCAGGGAATTAGAATCAATAGACAGAAAAATAAAAAGAGATTTTTCTTACACAAAGATCGGGGAGAGTATACGTGAAGAATTTTTACAAAGACAAGAGTCTGTCAGCCAGTAGTATTGTTCTTGGCCCGATACATACGAACGCGTATATATTGGAAGATATTAATTCTAAGCAGGCAGTTCTTATTGATCCAAGTGTTTATGATTCAGGCGTTGTGGAATATATTAAAAAAGAAAAATTAGATATTATTGGAATTATAAACACACACGGACACGCGGATCATATCGGCGGAAATTCTTCGTTCGGCTATCCTATTTTTATACATGAAAAAGATAAAGATTTTTTGAATGATATTTCGCTTAACTTGTCTTTTCTTGCTGGAATAACTGTAAAATCAAGTCCTAGCGCGAGGCTTCTTAAGGATGGAGATACTGTAATGATAGGGACTTCGAGTATCGAAGTTATCCATACGCCGGGCCACACCCCCGGCGGGATATGCCTTAAATGCGGGAATTTATTATTCACTGGCGACACTCTTTTTTTGGAAAGCGTTGGAAGGACAGATTGCCCGCGCGGATCATCGCAGGCTTTAATAAAAAGTATAAAAGAGAAACTTTTTATTTTGCCGGATAACACGCGTGTTTTACCGGGGCACGGAGAATTTTCTACAATAGGCCATGAGAAAAAACACAATCCTTTTTTATGAATAGCATCATAGACCAGTTTATATGTTTCATGGAAGTTGAACGCGGCGCCGGCCGTAATACATTAGAATCCTATCATAGAGACATATCAAAATTTTTTTCATATCTTTCTCAACAAAAAAAAACAATTAGCGATGTTGACCGTCAAATGGTTATAGATTTTATGCTTTTACTTAAAGAAAAAGGTCTTGATGTTAAAAGTATTGCCAGAAATTTAGCGGCATTAAAAACATTTTGGAAATTTTTAGTGAATGACAGAATAGTAAAGGATAATATTTTATCTGTCGTAGAAACACCCCGAATATGGAAAACCATTCCCGGAGTTTTATCCAAAGAGGAAGTTAACGTTTTATTAAACGCGCCTGATTTAAAAAATTGGCAAGGTATAAGAGATAAAGCTATATTAGAAATTATGTACGCTACCGGCATGCGCGTTTCAGAAGTAAGTTCCGCGCGGTTTAGTGATTTAAATATGTCAGCGGATTTTTTAAAATGTTACGGTAAGGGAGGAAAAGAAAGGCTTGTTTTTTTTGGCAGTAAAGCAAAAGAGGCGCTTAACGAATACTTTGATAAGTCGCGCGGGAAATTATCCAAGAGAACAAAAGACGGTCATTTATTTTTGACGCGTCTCGGCAAAAGGATTTCAAGGCAGAGTATATGGAAACTTATAGAGAAGTATGCAAGCCTCGCTAATATAAAAAAACATATAACCCCGCATACATTAAGGCATTCTTTCGCGACTCATTTATTAGAAGGCGGGGCTGATTTAAGAGGAGTTCAGGAAATGCTAGGGCATTCAGATATTTCTACAACACAGATTTACACGCATGTTGATAACGACCGTTTAAAAAAGGTTCATTCCAGTTTTCATCCTCGCGCGTAAAATATAGGTTTGCCGCAAAAATTTTATATTGTATAAATTATTTATAATCCTGTTATTAGCGATATTTTACATTCCGCGTAATAAATATTTATAGAATTAAAATTTTAAGTTTCTTTGGGATGTGTTGTATTCAGCGGGTGCCCGCGCCATTGATTGAAAAAGAATTTATCTACAGCTTTTTGTTTATAATGCCTGCCCATAAATGTGTTTTTGCAACCCATATATTCGCGGCATTCAAATGGTTTAACCGAATGTATAGAACATAGCCCGTTTTTGTTTAAAAAAATACATTGTCCTTGTGTGGTTAGATACCATGCTTCTACTATTTGTCCCGGGTCTATTAAGGCTTTTCGTCCATGCCTCAATTTAAGAGGCGCGAATAAATATACTTTGCGATGGGCGTCTTCAACATATTCCATGACAAGATACGTGGCAATTAATTCGTTTGTTGAAATACGAAGAAAGTCCGCGATTCGTTTTAAATCTTGAGGCATAAGCCTGCCCGGATATTTTTTACACGCGCTTACACATTCTTCACAAGAACATTCCATGATTTTATCCTTATTTTTTTCTTTTTGAGGTTAATGATTACGATTATAACAGATGTTAGATGTGAAAATAAGTAATTTTAAGGCAAGAGAATAAATTTAAAATTATTTGCATTTTTAGACTGAAT
>JYNY01000164.1 GCA_000954095.1 Candidatus Omnitrophus magneticus
ATAGAATTTATGAATTAACCGGAGGCCAGCCGTGGCTGGTAAACGCTATAGCGAGAGAAATAGTAGTAAAAATATTAAACGAAGATTTTACAAAAAAAATAACTCTAGCTCATGTTGAATCCGCGAAAGAAAATATAATACAAAGACGCGACACGCATTTAGATAGTTTAATAGATAAACTGAAAGAGGAGCGGGTAAAAAATATAGTAAGCGCTATTATAAATGGAGACGGAGTTTTGTTTGACAACTATGACGATTCGCTTCTATATTGCCGAGATTTAGGGATTATAAGTGAGACAAAACCTATAAGAATAGCTAATGAAATATACCGAGAAATAATTCCGAGAGTTTTAAATAGAAATTTGCAGGATAGTATTGAAGAAGAAGGCGAAACTAAATGGTATATAAAATCCAACGGTAAACTTGATATGGATAAATTATTAAAAGCTTTTCAAGAATTTTACAGTGAAAATTCTGAAGTTTGGCTTGAAAGATTTGATTATAAAGAAGCAGGCCCGCATTTACTTTTAATGGCGTTTTTGCAGAGAGTAATAAACGGCGGCGGCAGGATAAATCGCGAAATGGCAGTTGGAACAGGACGAACTGATTTACTTATAGAATTTAACGGAGATAAATTTGTTTTAGAATTAAAGTTAAAAAGAATGCCGTCCGCGAGACAAAAAGGCTTAGATCAAATCTCCCGCTATCTAGACACCCTCGGCATGACTAAAGGATATCTTATTTTATTTGAAATAAAACCTTCCAGTATTATTCCATGGGAAACCCGCGTTAAATGGGAAGATATTTCTCATCAGAATAAAAATATTACTATCGTGGAAATGTGAGACAACTTGTTGTTTGATTTATAAATAAAAATAAAATTGGAGGAAATTTTAAAATGAAAAGTAAACGATATTTTAATACAACTGGTTTTTGTATGCCTGAAAGACATTATATGGTTGACCCTTTGCGCAACCAAAAAATCATATTCGATTTAATAGAGAAGACGCAGTACTTCACAATCCACGCGCCAAGGCAGACAGGAAAGACTACGCTTTTACATGAATTAGCGCATAGATTAAATAAAGAAGGAAATTATATTTCAGTAGTGTTTTCGGTAGAGTCCGCGGGGTATCGGTCTATAACTGAAGAAACCGCGAATTTAAAAATAATAAATTCTCTTTATGAATCATGCGAGTTATTTATTTCTAAGGAGTTATGGCCGAAAAAGTCGCTAGCAGATGAAAAGTGTTCTTTACAGACTTATTTAAATAATTGGGCGGGTTCTCAAAAAAAACCAATAGTTTTATTATTAGACGAAATAGATTCGTTATATGATGACGTATTAGTATCAGTGCTAAGACAACTACGTAATGGTTTTCAAGGAAGGCCAAAACATTTTCCATCAACCATAGCTTTAGTGGGATTAAGAGATGTTCGGGAATATAAAACAAAAGTCCGTCCGAGTGAAGTGTCTCTAGGCTCCGGTTCGCCCTTTAATATAAAAGCGGAATCAATTCTTTTAGGAACATGGACAAAAGAAGAAATAGCTGAATTATACAGTCAGCACACAAAAGATACAGGGCAGATATTTTCAAAAAAAGTAATAGATAGAATCTATGAATTAACCGGAGGCCAGCCGTGGCTGGTAAACGCGGTAGCGAATGAAATAGTGGAGAAAATATTAAAAAGTGATTACACAAAAAAAATAACACTCGCTCACGCGGAAGAGGCGAAAGAAAATCTAATCGCGCGCAGAGACACGCATTTAGATAGTTTATTAGATAAACTGAAAGAACCCAGAGTTAAAAACATTGTCAGTGCTATTATAAACGGCGATTCTCTTGTGTATGACAACTTCAATGATGATCTTAGGTATGTTATAGATTTAGGAATTATCCGCAAAGAAAAATATGACATAATTTTTTCAAATGAAATATACCGAGAAATAATTCCTAGAGTTTTAAACTTTTCTATGCAAGAAAACATTAGAGAAGAAGGCATGACTTCTTGTTACATAAAACCTGACGCTAAGCTTGATATGGATAAACTATTAAAAGCGTTTCAAAAATTTTATCGCCGTAATAGTGAACATTGGCTAGAAAGATTTGATTATAAAGAAGCTGGACACGGGCTTCTTTTAATGGCCTTTTTGCAGAGAGTAATCAATGGAGGCGGCAGAATTGATCGTGAAATGGCGGTTGGCCGAGGACGAACAGATTTAACCATTGAATTCGCCGGCGAAACATTTGTTTTGGAACTAAAATTAAAAAGAGACAGCGATAGTAAAGAAGATGGCCTCGACCAAATTTCACGCTACCTAGACACACTCGGCATGACAAAAGGATATCTTATTTTATTTGAAATAAAACCTTCCAGTATTATTCCATGGGAAACCCGCGTTAAATGGGAAAATGTTTCTCATCAAAATAAAAAAATTACTGTTGTGGAAATGTGAGATAGCTTATCGTTTGATTTATAAATAAACATGGAATGAATATGGAGGATTTTAAAAAATGAAAAGTAAACGATATTTTAATACAACTGGTTTTTGTATGCCTGAAAGACATTATATGATTGACCCTTTGCGCAACCAAAAAATCATATTCGATTTAATAGAGAAGACGCAATACTTCACAATCCACGCGCCGAGGCAGACTGGGAAAACAACACTTTTACATGAATTGGCGCATAGATTAAATAAAGAAGGAAATTATATTTCAGTAGTGTTTTCCGTAGAGTCCGCGGGGTATAGATCTATAACTGAAGAAATCGCGAATAAAAAAATTATTAATTCTCTTTACAGTTCAAGCGGCCAATATCTCAATAAAAAAAATTGTCCAATCCCGCCTGAAAAATATACTAAAGATTTAACATTAGAAAATTACTTAATAGATTGGGCTATTTCTCAAACTAAACCAATAGTTTTATTATTGGATGAAATAGATTCATTATATGACGATGTTTTAGTGTCAGTTCTTAGGCAGTTACGAAATGGATTCCAAATAAGACCAAAACGATTTCCTTCAACCGTGGCGCTTGTGGGATTAAGAGATGTTCGGGAATACAAAACAAAAGTTCGTCCGAGTGAAGTGTCTCTAGGCTCAGGCTCGCCCTTTAATATCAAAGCTGAATCAATTCTTTTGGGAACATTCACAAAAGAAGAAATAACTGAATTATACAGTCAGCACCCAAAAGATACAGGGCAGATATTTTTAAAAGAAGTAGTAGATAGAATTTATGAATTAACCGGAGGCCAGCCGTGGCTGGTAAACGCTATAGCGAGAGAAATAGTAGTAAAAATATTAAACGAAGATTTTACAAAAAAAATAACTCTAGATCATGTTGAATCCGCGAAAGAAAATATAATACAAAGACGCGACACGCATTTAGATAGTTTATTAGATAAACTTAAAGAATCCAGAGTTAAAAATATTGTCAGTGCTATTATAAACGGCGATTCTCTTGTGTATGACAACTTCAATGATGATCTTAGATATGTTATAGATTTAGGTATTATCAAAGATATAAATAACGACATAGTTTTCGCGAATGAGATATATGGAGAAATTATTCCAAGAGTTTTAAATTTTCAGTTGCAAAAAAATATTCGTGAACAAGGCACAACTTCTTGGTACATAAAATCTAACGGTAAACTTGATATGGATAAATTATTAAAAGCTTTTCAAGAATTTTACAGTGAAAATTCTGAAGTTTGGCTTGAAAGATTTGATTATAAAGAAGCAGGCCCGCATTTACTTTTAATGGCGTTTTTGCAGAGAGTAATAAACGGCGGCGGCAGGATAAATCGCGAAATGGCAGTTGGAACAGGGCGAACTGATTTGCTTATAGAATTTAACGGAGATAAATTTGTTTTAGAATTAAAGTTAAAAAGGATGCCGTCCGCGAGACAAAAAGGCTTAGACCAAATCTCGCGTTATCTTGACACGCTCGGCATGACAAAAGGCTATCTTATTTTATTTGAAATAAAACCTTCCAGTATTATTCCATGGGAAACGCGCGTTAAGTGGGAAGATGTTACTCATCAGAATAAAAATATTACTATTGTGGAAATGTAATACTTCTAAAACTTATTCTAAAAATTAATTTGCGCTCTTATCCCTCCGACAAGAATTTCTTTTGAGCCGTTTAAAGCGTCGCCGCCATAAGGATTCCAAATTATTTGTAAATCAGGCGTCAAGGTAAAATGCTCATTTATTGCGCAATTATAATGACATTCTAAATGATTTTCAGGATTAGCTTTTCGGTCAAGCCCTATTTCTAATCCTGCTTTTTTATAATATTTAGAAGCAAAAATTTGGCCGAACGCTATCGCGGCGTCATCTTTTTCTCTGTTCCACCATAAACCTTTAACCCGCATGCCTGCGCTATAAGCGTGTTCCAGAGAAAAATCCGTGGCGCTATTTATGTAAACCTTTGGGTTCTGCCACCCGTAACGTGCGAATACACCTAAACTATCCGTAATCTCCTGATCGCATGATGTGCCAAACCCATAGCCATATTCCTTGTTTCTTTTGCTATCAAGCCATTCGGTGTGGTTTTGGGTATTAACCCACGCTGAAAATCTATAGTTGCCTTCTCTTGATAAAAAAGAAGGTTTAATATTAATTTCTCCGGCGTAAAACATACCGTCAAAAATATTTTCCCAATCAGAATCACCGTCTACGGCTAAAAAATCCGCGCTTACTTTTTCACCAAAATCATATCCCATCCGTACTCCTAGCGCGTTATCAGGAAATTCTATAACCGGAGAATTCCTAAAAGTCCTTCCTAAAAATTGAGTGGTTTCATCGTTGGCATAACTATTATCGTCAATAAATAGAGTAGGGTCTATTTTTCCAAAAGTCACTGCCAAAGGCACATTCATATCTTTAAAATAATGTTCATACCAGACTTCTGTCGCGCGGACATTATTATCATTATCCGCGTCAAAATTGACGTTACTAAATACTTGAAGTTCATCTTCAACGTTACTGCCGTTACCTTGTTCTAAAAGGATAAACGCTTTTCCGTAATTGTCAAACTGTTTAGAAAAAGTCAAATCCAATGAATATGATCCGTCAATAATATTTCTTTTTAACGGTTCGTTATTGCCGTTCGCGTTATAAACGCCTTGAGCCACAGTTGTCACCCCAATACCAGTTTCTAAACCGGCGCACCATTCAAACATAGGAAATTTTTGTTTAATTTTCTCATCAATACGGCTGTCGATTGCTTTTTTATCCGCGTTAGATGCATCATTTTTAACACAAGTAGTCTTTTTTTCATACGACAGAATTTTCTTTTCTAAGGCAGATATTTTAGATGCCTGTGTTTCTAATTTTTCTTTTAATAAGCGTATTTCCTCCATTAGACGCTCATGACTCACTTCCTTAATGGTATCCTCCGCGAAAGAAAAACCCGCAGTATATAAAAAAATAAACAATGAAATTAAGAGTCTTGTGAACATTATATATTTTTTCCTTATTTTTATCCGCCGGCTATATGCCCCTAGCAGTGTAATCAATTTCATATTTGGAAAGTAATTCTTTGTTATTAAATAGATCATCAGTCAAACCCTCTAGCGCGATTTCCCCTTTATCCATAATAATTATTTTTTCGCACACTGCTTGTATTAACCCCATATCATGGCTCGCTATAATTTTTGTCATATTTAAATTTTTAATAAGCGTTATTATGTTTTTTCTGTGCCGGTGGTCTAAATTGCTTGTCGGTTCATCCAAAACAATTATTTCAGGATTCATTGAAAGTATTGTCGCGATTGACGCGCGTTTTTTTTCTCCAAAACTCAAATGATGCGCTATTTTTTCTTTATGGCCAAGCATATCCACATTAGTTAAAGCGCGGTGGGTTGAATTTATTATGTCTTCTTTTTTTAATCCCATATTTATGGGCCCGAACGCGACATCATCAAAAACCGTAGGCATAAAGAGCTGGCTGTCCGGGTCCTGAAACACAATTCCGACCTTGCTTCTTATTGTAGAAAGATTTTCTTTTGTTATCGTAAGCCCCGCGACTTTTATTTCTCCTGCGCCTTTCAATATTCCGTTGAGATGCAGTAAAAGAGAAGTCTTTCCCGCGCCGTTATGGCCTATAAGCCCGATAGATTCTCCCTTTAGTATATCCAAATTAATACCGGAGAGCGCCTTTGTGCCGTCAGGATAAGCGTAATTAAGATTTTTTATTTCAACGGCTTTATTAAACATATTACTCCGCGAATATTTTTATACCGCTTAAACAACTGATAATTATAATCAAAAACATAATATCAAATTTTGTAATTCTAAATTGTTCAAGCGTCCTAATATCCCCTTGGAATCCGCGCGCGTTCATAGCAAGATACACGTTCTCCCCTTTTTCATACGCCCGGACAAAAAGAACGCCAAGCATATTGGAAAGAACCTTCACGTTAAACCACCCTCTATTCTTTGCCCCACGCGCGAGTTTCGCCTGATTCATTTTCATAAGTTCGTCAAGGATAATAAAAATATAGCGGTACATGAATGACATTATCATTATAAAAACTTTAGGCATATAAAGTTTTTCAAGCGCTTTTAAAAAAGAAGTGAACACTGTTGTTGAAATAAGCAAAATAACGCATAACATTGAAAGATACGCTTTTATTATAACAGCCCAAAACATAATAAGTCCGGCGCCTGTAATTTCAGCTTTCATGCCGTAAAAAGAAAATTCCGCCAATATCTCGCCTTGTTTGAAAAAAGGAATGAATACTGCTATCATTAAAACAAATGGAACTAGAACCAGTGTTTTAGTGACTACAAACCGTAAAGGAATTTTTGAAAGGGTAATCAAAATAGATAAAATAAGGCCGTATATTAGAAAAGATAAGTAGTAATCAGGCGCGGTAAAAATAATGAATAAAATAAATATCAAAAAAGTAATTGTCTTAACACGCGCGTCAAGTCTATGTATCGGGCTTTTTATATAACTATATTTGTCTAAATATGAATGATGCATATATTTTATTCTTTTCTTTTTAGAAGAGATGTTACGCTGAAACTCACGAGAAACACAATCACTGTGCCGCAAAGACCGGCGAAAGCGACTCCAAACGTTTCATTTTTTATACAATGTAACATATAATCCGGTATGGGACTTATTATAACAGGAGGCACTTCTCCTTTTTTGATAAAACCTTTTTCCTCTGCTACTTTTTCAAGGCCGTCAGGCCATCGCGATGCGAACGGCGAAATAAAAACCGATAAAAAAAACGCTATCATTAACCCTATTATAATATCTTTTTTTTTCATGTTAACCGTACTATTTTATTTCTCGGACTAAATCCGGCCTCGCTTTAAGAATAAAAGTAACTATTAAAACTGAAATTACAGCCTCGCCAATACCTATAAGAGCGTGAATACCAGTCATTGCTGTCAACGTTATTTTTAAAGGACTTGTTCCTGATAGCGCGAGTTCCAAAGCGCACACATTAGCTCCCATAAGAACAGAACACCAGCAGGCCACAGCAAGCCCCGCAAGGATTCCCAGCGTCCCGCGTAAAAATTTCGATATTAATCTATAAATAAAATATCCGCCGATGGTTCCTATTATCGCCATATTTAAAATATTTGCTCCAAGCGCGATTACTCCTCCGTCCTGAAAAATAAAACATTGCACAGTTAAAACACATGTAATAACAATAGCTCCTGCCCACGGTCCGAGTAAAACACTTGATAAAACTCCTCCCAATAAATGTCCGCTGGTTCCGGCGGCAACAGGGAAATTCAACATTTGAGCAGAAAAAATAAACGCGGACATAACCCCCATTAAAGGCACTATTTTTTCATTAATAAACGCGTTAACTTTTTTCACACAAATGCTAAGCATGAATAAAGAGACTAGCCACGAAATGCCGCAAACACTTGGAGAAAGAAAACCGTCAGGAATATGCATTGAGATGCTCCTTTTTTCGTATTCACTAAGCGGATGTTAATTGCAAACAGGAAGTTTTAGATAAATCATGTTGTCAAACCCTTATGGATTCCAGCTTTCGCGGGAATGACAGAGTTGGGTTTTCTAAAGAACGCAGAAAAGTTTATTACTAACCGCTTAGTGATTACTATTTTTTAGTGTCCCCAAAATATAATTTTTATGTAGCACGATTTTTTGTATGGTAACACTGCGTAATTATCTTGTCAATAATTTTGTTTGCGGGAAATGGATAAATAAGTGTAAAGATTTGTATTCACTAAGCGCTTGATAATTGTCCTAGTCATTCTCGTTTTCCATTCTGTCATTCCCGCGCAAGAGGCTGTGTCACAACTAGTATCGCATTTTAAAAGTGGAGTTGAACTAGTAAAAATAGCGTCAACTGTCATTCCTGCGCAAGCAGGAATCCATACAGGTAAAAAGGGAGTGAAAATATTTTAAAAACTAAAAAATTGTAGTTGTGACACAGCCTCTTTCGCGGGAATCAGAGAACGGGAAGAGGGAATGACAGAATATCTTAAGTCGTAAAACATGTCACCGGTATTGTCATTCCTGCGCCAAGCAGGAATCCATACAGGTAAACAGTAATAAGAATATATTTTTTGAGAAGAAAAAATAAAATTAATTTGTGTGGAATTTTTATTAAATTTTGCGGCTGAAACCCGCATGGATTCCCGCTGTAGTTTACCCCGTGCCGTGACACGGGGCGGGAATGACAGAACGGAAGGCGGAATGACAGAATGGGGTTTTCTAAAGGACACAGAAAAATTTATTACCAACCGCTTAGTGATTACAATTTTTTAGCGTTAAAAATTTTTTTACCGCTTTTTCTAATATTTCTTTCGCGCCTTTGTATTCTATGATGTTAATAGCGTCCGGCGCGGGAAACCATTTGGCATCGTCTATTTCGGATGCCTGAGGCGTTATCTTAACGTCGGTTAAAAGGTGAAATAAAAAAAGATGAACTTTTTTAAAAATCTTTTTTTTATTGAATGTGAAAATATATTTTTGTACTGCCAATTTTGAAATTAAAAGTAAATTTTTAACTCCTGTTTCTTCTTCAATTTCGCGCAAAGCGGTTTCTTCCAACGTTTCTCCTTTTTCAATATGGCCTTTAGGCCAAGTCCAGTGCCCGTATTTATCCTTTATTAGAAGTATTTCCAAATTTCCTGTAAGAGTTTTTTTGATTATTACTCCGCCCGCGGAGATTTGTTCAGTCATGTTTGATGTGTTCCTAATATTATTTTAAACTAAAAATTATATTTTTTTGGAGCAAATAATGTTATTTTTTTTGTTTAAAGCTGATGTTATAAATCTATAAATCTTTCGTTTCTGTATTCATGTTGATTTTTATAGGAAAGTTCCCATATTTCATATTTATCAGAATCTAGTTCTTCTAAAAAACGGCTCATTTCTGACGCGATCACGCCTTTTTGATAGTCATAACGTTCCATCGGATAAAGGAGATATAAATATTTTTTTGCTCTTGTGACGGCGACGTAAAAAAGCCGACGTTCTTCTTCGATGTCTTTTTCGGTTGTTGATACTTTAGGATTTGGGAATTGGCCTTCTACTAAACCGATAGTTATAACAACATTCCACTCTAGGCCTTTTGCCTGATGAATAGTGGAGAGGACTAAATAATCACTTTCCCAAGTGTCTCCGCGTGAAAGTAATACTTCGCCGCGGAAGCCTTCCTTTAATGTCATATCGCTTAAAAAGTCCGATAAAGACGCGTAGTCATGTGAAAAATTTATAAGTTCGTTTATGTCTTCTATTCTGTCTTGCGCGTTTTCGTAAGTCGCGAGCATATATGTTTTGTATCCTGATTCCATAATGTCTTTTATCATGGCTTCAACTTTATTTTCTTTATTGGCTATTAACGGCCGCATTATTTTTAAAAATCTTGTGTAACCCTGATTCATTTTAGGAGTTAAGACTCCATGTAAATCTTTTTTTATAAAAGTTTCAAGGTTGAGCCCGGATGATTGAAAAAATTCAAATATTTTATTAGCGGATTTTGGGCCTATTCCTTCACACATTCCTAATGCCCGTAACCATGAAATTTCGTCCATGGGATTCGCGAGAATTTTTAAAAAGGCGAGGATATCTTTTATATGAGCCTGTTCAAAAAATCTTATGCCGCCTCTTACAACATACGGAATCCCGCGTTTTACGAGTTCCATTTCTAGTTCTGCCGACTGGTAATGCGCCCTGAATAAAACCGCGATATCTCTTAAAGTCATTCCTTCTTTTTGCAGTTCTTTAATACGTTGACAGATGAAACCTGCCTGTGAGTAAGTGTTACCGGCTTTTACTAATGCCGGCAGGGTTAATGGGCTAAGGACAGCTTTAAGTTTTTTCTTATACTGATTTTTATTGTTGATTAAGGAATTGTTGGCAAGTTCTAGGATTTCAGGGGTTGAGCGATAGTTTGTTTCAAGTTTAAATATCCGCGCGCCGCGGAAACGCTCCGCGAATGTAAGAATATTTTCAACGCGCGCGCCTCTAAATGAATATATTGACTGGGCGTCGTCTCCGACAGCTAGAATGTTACGATGCCGGGCCGCGAGTAACGCTATTATTTCAGCTTGAATGTAATTCGTATCTTGATACTCATCAATCATTATGTATTGAAATTTATTGCTGAAATAATCGCGCGCGTTTTCTGATTTTTCCAATAGAAGTTTCCATTTTATTAAAAGGTCGTCATAATCAACGTTATTGGACAATTTTTTTTTGTCCGTATATTCCCGCGCTATTTTTTTTATGTCTTCGGCGAATTTTAAGAAATAAATAAATTTTGATTCTAAATTTTTTTCTATAGGGGTATCTGTATTTGCTGAAAAACTTATGATTGATTGAATAATAGCGGGTTTTGGGAATTTATCATCCTTTAGCCGTGTTTTATATTTTTCTATTGATGTTTTAATAATATCGCGTGAATCATTTTCATCAAGGATTCCGAAATCGTTTTTAAGGCCGGCTTCTTCCGCGAATTGCCGTAACACTCTGTTGCCTATATGATGAAATGTTCCGCTCCAAAGGCCTTTCGGCTTATATTCTAATAATGATTCAACTCGTTCGCGCATTTCATTAGCGGCTTTATTTGTGAATGTCATAAGGAGAATATTTTCAGGGTTTATTCCTTTTTCCAAAAGATACGCGAGACGGTAACAAAGTGTCCGTGTTTTACCGCTACCCGCGCCGGCTAAAACAAGGCATGGACCGTCAGCATCGGTAACAACTTTATATTGTTCTTCGTTAAGACTTTTTTTAAAGTCCACGCGGGTTTTGAAAAGCCTTTCAGAAGATTCATTTAAAAAATATTCTTTCATATTGTTAAACTCCGTTTTGGGGTTAGAGTTTTCGGCGCGCGGCATAAAAAATTTTAAATTTTTTATTTTTTTGGCGCGTGCGCGAGATGTCCCCAAAAAGGCTTTTTTTAGCTGGCCGCGATAAAGTATGTCAGCTAAAAAAAGCCCATGCCGCGCGCGCGGCCGTGTTTTTACATGTTAATCGGGTCAACATCCGCCGTGACAATTACGCCCGCATTTTTTTTAAAATTTTCTAAAATAATTTTTATATCTTTATTCGACGTTACTGATGTTTTTTTAATTTTGATAATTATATTCCAACGGAAATATCCGCGGAGCTTTGATACCGGCGCCGGCGCCGGACCTATTATTTCAACATCTTTAAGATGTTCCTGAAATTTTTGGGTTAGAAGTACTGAATTATTTTCGCACATAGCTTCATTTCGGGCGCGGATAAGTATTTTTACTAAACGCGAAAAAGGCGGGAACCCTAGCTCTCTACGCGCGTTAAGTTCCATATCAAAAAATTTATGATAATCATGTTTTGCCGATAAATTTATGGCGTAATGTTCGGGAGTATATGTTTGAACAATAACTTCTCCGGAACGGTTGCCTCTCCCGGCTCTTCCCGCGACCTGTGTAATTAAATTGAATGTGCGTTCGCTTGCCCTGAAATCAGGCAGGTTAAGGTTAGCGTCCGCGGCTACTACGCCGACAAGAGTTACTTTAGGAAAATCAAGGCCTTTAGCAATCATTTGTGTTCCGACAATAATATCTATTTTATGTTCTTTAAAATCATTAAGAATTTTTTCATGCGACCCGCGTTTTGACATAGTGTCGCTATCCATTCTTTCTATATTCACTCCCGGAAAAAGTTTTATAAGTTCTTTCTCAACTTTTTCTGTTCCTGTGCCTTTATACCTCACGCTGTCACTCGCGCAGGAAGGGCAGGTGAGAGGCGGGTTTATTTTATAATTGCAATAGTGGCATAGTAATTCTTCCCCGTTTATATGAAAAACCATAGGAACCGCGCATCTTTTGCATTTGACGACATACCCGCATTTTTTGCAGTTTAAAAAAGTAGCGTAACCTCTGCGATTAATGAAAATCAACGCCTGTTCTTTTTGTTTAATCACTTTCGTAATCGCTACTTCCAAGACTTTAGATATTATTTCTTTGCCGATTCGCGTGGCAAATTCCATGCGCATATCAACTATTTTTACAGGCGGTAAATCTTTTTCAGTGGCGCGTTGTGTAAGTTCTATTAAGCGATATTCGCTCGTTATCGCTTTATGATACGATTCTATTGATGGGGTCGCGCTTCCCAGAATAACAGGCGCTGAATAGAACTCGCCCCGCTTTATCGCTACATCACGCGCGTGGTATCGCGGAGCGTCTTCCTGTTTATAGCTCGGTTCATGTTCTTCGTCTATTACTATTAATCCGATATTATCAAAAGGGCTGAAAACAGCGGATCTTGGGCCTACAACAACGCGGGCTTCCCCGCGTTTAATTCTTTTCCATTCATTAAACCTGACGCTTTCAAGCATTTTAGAATGAAATACCGCGACTTTTTCTCCGAATCTCGCGACAAAACAGCCTACAGTCTGAGGTGTAAGCGATATTTCAGGAACAAGAATTATTCCGCTTTTTCCTTTATTTAATACATGCTCCATTGCCTGTAAATATATTTCGGTTTTACCGCTTCCTGTTACCCCGTGCAAAAGAAAAATTTCATGGGCCGCTCTATCAATACAGTTTTTAATGTCCAATAAAACATTATTTTGTTCTTCGTTAGGAACACGTGCTTTGTCCCTAAAAATTTCATTATTGTTATATAAAGGTTCGTTTATTCTTGATTTAGATTCTGTTTTTCCTTTTTTTAAAATACTGGGAATCATCGCGTCAAGCGCTTCTCCTAGAGAGCAAACATAATAATCTTTAATCCATTCGGCTAGTTTCAGCATATTAGAATCAAAAACAGGCTCTTCATCTATAACATTAAGGATAGGTTTAACATTGGGTATATTAGATTCATCTTTTAATTCAACAATATATCCGACCATTGTTCTATTTCTAAAATCTATAAAAACTCTTTTACCTAATTCAGGTTTATATTTTTCGGTTCCGGTGAGTTTGTATTGAAACACTTTATCTAAGGGCAGGTTAAGAGCTACTTCAATATATTTAGGCATAAAACATCCATTCTTTTAAAGCTATCGCGAAATGTAAAAAATATTATAACAACGGGAAACATTCTATATTACCATTATTTATTCGTCAACGACCGCTTATTAGCGGCGGGTTTATTTTGTTTATAAAAAATTTTTCCCCGTAAATTTGACGCTAGCACAATGGTTATATAAACTTAGACATATGCAATTATCAAACCTTTTTAAGAGGAGATGTGATTTATCATGGCAGATATAATACACGCCTTTATGGCTAGTATTCAAAAAACTATTACGAATTTTACGGGAAAAACTAATGAAAAACGACGGTTTACTAGATTAGAAGGGCATCACCTTGTTAAATACCGCTTGATTAATACCGTGGAACAAAAAAAAGATACGGCTGAAAATATATTAACACAAAATAAAACAATGAAACTTGTTTTCGCGAAAAATATAAGCGAGGGCGGCATCCTTTTTTTCTGTAAAGAATATCTTTCTATCGGAGCGAAAGTAGAATTGGAAATTAATTTCCCGTATTTTAATAAATCTATAAACGCGGTAGGAAGAATTGTAAGAACTATTCCGCTTGAAAGAGTGCATGGTTATGACATAGGCGTGGAATTTACTGAAATAAGTTCTGATTCAAGAGAATTTATAAGAGAGAAAATAGGATTTATTATGGATGAACTTGAAAATAACAAGAAAAGGTTTCTGTGAGTTTAATGTCAAAACCAAATGTATTCCCCAAAAGCGGGATAAGATTTATTTTTTATTGTTTGGCGATATGCGCGTATTGTTTTATTTTTGGAGAAGCATTTTGCGATGCTGAGGAATGGCCGTCCGAGGGAATAGACGGCGCGCGTGAAACATTACAAAATTTTGAAGAATCTAATAATTCTTCCGCGCCAAACGATATTTCTGATGATAAAGGGGATCAACGAATTATGAACGGCGAGTATACATCAGACGCTTCGTCTGTAATGAATAATGATGCGGGGAACTCTAGGTATTCACCTGTTGATAATACATGGATTTTCGCGGAAGACGCATTATACACAACTAGAAGAAATCTCGCGTTTACAGTTGATTCTGAAGCTATCTACAACGATAACATATTAGAATCGCGCGATGACGTAAAAAGTGATTACATAACTAGAATAACGCCTAAAGCGCGGTATGTGTTTAAACCGAAAATTGAACCATCAAGAACAAAAATATTATCTTCTTTCGGGCTAGGACTTTCAGGTGAGTTTATGAGATATTGGCAGAATAAAGAATTCAATAAAAGTGAAACCTATACTTCCGGAGATATGCTTTTATCAGCTGAATCAAGATTTTTTGACAGGCTTACTGTTCACGGACGGGTCACAAAAAGACAAGACTTCGCTTCAAATTTATATTCTGATGTCAGAGAGAATAGCTCTCCAAATGACAGAATGAGAAGAGTGGATTTTTGGACAGTTGATTACGGAGCTAATTATTTAATAGGTACCGCTAGGTCCAGATGGATTCCCGGTTATAGCCACAGCGAAACTATTTATGTATCATCTCAAGATGAAGATAGAGACCAGATGAACGATAAAATTTTCTTAAATCATGAAACAGATATTATGAAAGGATTAAAATTTCTTATTAATACAGCTATTAGTTTTGTGCGTGGCAATAAATCCGCGGATGTCAATAATAGTAATAATAATCAAAGCAAACAAATTTCGGCTTCTACCGGCATTTCAGGAGAAATAGCGCCCAAAACTACGGCTACTGTTACCGGAGGCTATTCTATGTGGGATAGAGACACAGGCACTACAACAGGAGATGTCATTTGGTCATTTGATTTAGGATATAAGATAAATAAACGGTGTAAAGTCACAGGCGGATTTAGCCGTACTATACAAGAAACAAGTTCCGCGTTGGGCAATACGGAGGACCGACCGTATTCCCTTACAGATAGAAATTCAAATTTAGATATCGCGTCTTACTATTCAAAAGTAAGCAGAATTTACTGCGAAATGGAATATAATCCAGCTATTTCAAAAAATCTTACAATGGAAGGACACGCGTCAAAGAACTTTACGGAATATAGTAGTAGTTATACTGATGAATCTTATAATTTTGGTGCCAGCGCTAGGTATAAGATGCTACTGAATATGGTTTTTTCAGTTGGATATAATTATTATGATCACTTACCTTCTAGCAATAGAGGGGGATATAAAAATAATATTGTAAGCGTCAAATTAAGATTGGAGTTTTAACTATGATAAAAAAAATAATATTTTTTATGATTGGTATTGCTACTGTAGGTATTCTTTCTTGGGCTAGAATCACTGCCTGCGCGGAAGAAAAAGAAAATCAAATCCAAAATTCAGCAGGAAACATTACAGGTATTAATGTTTTTACCCAAAATAATTCTGTTGCCGCTCAAAAAAATACTTCCGCTAATAAAACAGCTTTGTTTGCCGGAAGTGGGAAAACATATGGCGCTCAGACTGAAATAATTCAAAAAGAAATGGATGAAAAACAAAAAGAACGCTCTTCTTTAAGTAAAGAAGACGCGGATAAATTATTCTCACATTTAATTCAAGAAGGCGATATTTTAGAAATAAATATTTATGGTTCGCCTGCTATGCATCATCCGGGTGTTGTGGTTAAAGTTTCAGACGACGGCACGGTTTTCATGCCTCTTTTAGGAATGATAAAACTTGGCGGATTAAAACCCGGCGAAGCCGCTGAATTACTTAACGACATGTATTTAGACGGATATTTTACGGATCCCCAGGTAAACGTTTTTATTTTAAGAAGAGAAGGTGAAACAGTTAAAAGAACATTCGCTATAACAGGTGAAATAGCTCGTCCGGGAAATTATATAATGGCAGGTACAACAAAATTAATTGATGCTGTCAACATGGCCGGCGGCATAAAGCCAAGTGCGGTAACGCAGTCTATAGAAGTTATAAGAGCAGTAAAAGAAGGGGAGTTGGAACGGCATGTTGTGGACCTTTATACCGGAGGAATAAATTTTGATATTATCAATAAAGATATTATAAGAATTCACAGATTCGGAATTTATGTTATTTACGGTCAAGTTGCAAGGCCCGGGACATATCCGATAACAGGTCCTTTACGGGTCAGTGACGCGGTAATTACCGCTGGCGGTTTTACTAATTACGCGTCAAAAAATAGTGTGAAAATTGTGAGAAAAGATAATGTCACTGGTAAAAATAAAATAATAAAAGTGCCGGTGTCGCGTATTTATAGGACAGGAGATATACGTAAAGACGCGGAATTACAAGAAGGCGATATTGTTATTGTTCCTGAATCATTATTTTAGAGTATAAAGAAAATAGTTTAAATATTTATTTGTGCGCCACATTAAGTAGAGGAGTTAATATGATACCATCACCCGAAGTGAAAATTTTGTCAATAAAAGATTATATGAATATTATGCTAAGACGGTTATGGGTTATTATTCTTATGGGTATAATGATACTAATGTTTTTTGTTGTCTATAAATTTTTTATGCCTAAAACCTATTTGGCTAAAACTACTATACTTATAAAATCTAATGATCTTCAACTTATGGACATAAAAACTAATCCCATGGCAGGAGACACTTGGAAACGGCATTTTCAGGACCAATTAAATTTATTAAAATCTTCTTTTCTCGCGGAACGTGTTATGCGTAAATTAGATATAAATATGCCGCTTGAAAAATTTAAAAGTATGGTAAACATCGACGCGATCTTTCGTACAAACATGGTTGAAGTCGCCGTATCAGGCTCAAATTCCATTAAAATTACAGAGATAGCTAATACATGGGTACGGGAATTTATTTATCAGGATATGGAAAGAAGGATGGGTGTCGCGGAATATGGTATTTCAAGGCTTGAAAAACAAATAGAAGAAACAGCTCAAAAACTGCATGATGCAAAAAAAGAACTTAATGAGTTTGTTCAAAAATACGGAGTATGGGCTGAAAGAGAACAGCTTATAGATACGTTAAAAAAACAAGAAAGGCGTTTAGAGCGGGAGCTTATAGAGCAGTCTGCTAAATACAAAGAAAAACACAGTAAAATTATTTCACTTAATGAACAGCTTAGGGAAGTAAAAGAGCAACGAATTTCTGAAACTGAAAAGCTGGTTGCGTTGCAGGATCAAGCGGCGAGTTATAACGCTATTTCCAAACGGCTTGAAACATATGAAGCGATTTATTCCGAACTTATAAATAGGTCTAAACGGCTGGATACAGCGAGAGGGCTTGCGATGTCTGACACAAGAATTATAGATGTCGCACGCGTTCCCAAGGCACCTACCAGCCTTCCTTCAAAAGTACAAATGGCTATAATTTTTGGAGGAATGTTTTTCGCGTTTTTATTATGCTTTGTAATTGAATATTATGATTCTTCGTTACGCGCGCCTGAAGAAGTTGAATTTTACGCTAAAATGCCGTTCTTGGGAGAAATCCCTTCAGGAATAAAAGAATTCGCGAAAGAAAATATAGATAATTTTTATAAAGTAGCGGATTCGTATATTTATTCTGAAATGGCTGGAGCGTTCCGTAATTTACAAGTCGCTCTTTTATTTTCTTCTTCGGAAAAAGAAATGAAAACATTTTTAATCACAAGCGCTAACGCAAAAGAAGGAAAAACAACTGTAGCTTCTAACATAGCTATCAGCTTCGCGCATGCTGAAGAAAATACCCTTCTTATAGACGCGGATATAAAGAAAGGAGATTTAAGTAATGTTTTCGGATGTTCTGATAAGCCGGGGTTATCTAATATACTGCAGGGAGACGCAACTTTAGAAAGCGCAGAAATCCGTACAACTATAAAGAATCTTTCTATTCTTCCGGCAGGAAGGCTTATTTCCGCGGCAACGGAAATATTGGAAACAGAAAAAGTTAACGCTTTAATAGCTGAAGTAAAATCAAAGTTTCAAAGAGTAATTATAGATATACCGGCAATTCTTGTTTCTTCCGAAGCTCTTATACTTGGAGGAAAATGTGATGGCACTATTTTTGTTATTAAAGAAGGTGTGACAGAATTACAAACTATACTTTCAGCCAAAAAAAGGCTGGATGTCGCTAAAATTAAAATAAACGGCGCGCTATTAAATAATTTCGCGAGTGAAAAGGAAACAGCAATTCATTTTTATTATTACAAAAAATTCATTCAAAAAGTAAAAACTATGACAAAAAAACGTGAAAAACAGGTAACAGTATAAGTTTTTGTCAATAGGAAATTACGGGATTATCGGAGAAAAAATGAAAATAGCTAATGTAGTCGGCGCCCGTCCTAATTTTATGAAAATCGCGCCTATATGCCGGGCGTTAGATAAAGTTATAGATTCAGATCCTTCTTTAAATATGGATTATCTATTAGTCCACAGCGGGCAACATTATGATAATAACATGTCTAAAATTTTTTTTGATGAGCTTGGTATTTCCAGCCCGGATGTAAATCTAGAAATAGGCGCTGGAACTCATTCAGAGCAGACTGCTGGAGTAATGATCAAATTCGAAAAGTTCTGTCTTGAAACGCATCCTGATTTAATACTTGTTGTGGGTGATGTTAATTCAACTTTGGCATGCAGTTTAGTAGGCGCTAAACTGGGCATAAAAGTCGCTCATATCGAATCAGGTCTCAGAAGTTTTGATAGAACCATGCCTGAAGAAATCAATAGAATCGTTACTGACACTCTTTCCGATTATCTTTTTACGTCATGTAGTGACGCGGCAAATAATCTTCTAAAAGAAGGCATTCCTGAAAATAAAATACATTTTGTCGGGAATGTTATGATAGATACCCTTTTTCATTCCTTAGCCCGCGCGCGCGTTTCTTCAATCAGAAAAAATATTGGAATTTTAGATGAAGATTACGCGTTACTTACTTTACATAGGCCGTCAAATGTGGACGATCCTAATTTATTTAACAATATCATGGAAAGGCTTAACGAAATCTCAAAAATGATACGGATGATTTTTGTTATGCATCCCCGCGCAAAAAAACAGCTGGAGAGAATGCCTGTTTTTGAAAGAATAAAAGAGTCAAAAAGATTTTTATTTATTGACGCGACGGGATATCTTGATTTTATAAACCTGATGAGCCACTCTAAACTTGTTATCACGGATTCCGGCGGAGTTCAGGAAGAAACAACTGTGCTTGGAATACCATGCCTTACTTTGCGTGAAAATACTGAAAGGCCCATTACTATTACCGAAGGGACTAATGTTCTTATCGGAATGGATTTTGACCGCCTAACAAAAGAGGTAAAAAATATTTTAAGCGGCAATTTTAAAAAACATATTGTGCCGGAATTATGGGACGGAAAAGCTTCAGAAAGAATCGCATTGAAGTTATCCGAACTTTGCCGTTAGATGATATTTTATAACTGTCGTCTAAAAAAATAGTAAGCTGAAAGATTGTGGCAATTCACGGCGAATATGACTAAAACCAAAACCGTTGGGCTAAAGTCGAGTAACTATTTTCCGTTGGGAAAAATGAAAAAAGAATATTTATTAAGTTTATATGAATATATTAAACATAATGATTACTCGGGTTACGATATTTTTGACGGGTTGAACGCTAAACTCCCAAAATATCTAGGCCTATATAATAGTCCTCTATTTAGGCTGTTTTGGATACAGCTTAATAAAAATCTTCCGATAAATTTACGGCCTTTATTTTTAACGCCGAAAGGATTTAATCCTAAAGGCGGCGCTTTATTTATTCTTGGGCTAGTCGATTTATATTTATCAGAAAAAGATCCGCAATATTTAGAAGATATAAAATATTTATTAACTAAAATTTTTTTCGTAAGAATAAAAACAGCGTATGGAAGTGCTTGGGGATACAATTTTGAATGGCAAGCGCGTGCTTTTCGCGTACCGGAAGGGACGCCCAATATTGTAACAACAGTTTATATCGCGAAAGCTTTGCTTCTCTGCCAAGAAAAGCTGGGTATGGATTTTAGCGGAACACTCAAAGGGATAAAAGAATTTATCTTAAAAGAAATGGTAAATTTTGAAACAAATGATGAGATGTGTTTTAACTATATTCCAAGGGAAGACGCGCAAGTTCATAACGCGAATCTTTTAGCGGCAAGTTTTTTAGCAGAATATTATAGTCTTTACAAAGAAGACGCGTTAATTAAAAAAATAGAAAAATCTGTAAAGTTTTCTATTAAAGCGATAAGGGCTAATTTTTCATGGCCGTACGGGACTAAACCTTTTCATTCGTGGGTAGATAATTTCCATACGGCGTTTAATATAGAATCTTTAATTATTATTGATTCTATATTGCCGCATTTAGGGCTTAAAAATATTATTGAGCGTACTACGGCGTATTATTTTGACAAGCTTTTTGACTATGACGGCACAGCGAAATATTACAGTAATAAAAAATATCCTATAGATATCCATGTTTTATGTGAGGTGAAAATATTATTAAATAAACTAAAAGATTTAAGCGAGAAATACAAAATTAACAAAAATAAAACGCGCGCGCTAGAAATAAAAAATAATGAATGGTTAGAAAAGTTCCGTTCGCCCCGCGGGTATTTTTACTCGCAGTGCAAAGATTTTTTTTGGAATAAAATTTCGTATATAAGATGGGGGCAGGCGTGGGCGTTTTACGCGCTTAGTACGGATTTGCCGTTTTCAAAAGAAGAGGAGAATAAAAATGGCTAAAGAACGTGTGGAATTTTTTGGGTCTTTTATTGATCCTATGACAATGGACGAAACAATAGAGAAAATAAAAGACATAATAAAAATAAAAAAAATCACACAGCATGTTGTAGTGAATGTAGCTAAACTTGTAATGATGCAAAGTGATATTGAATTAAGAGACGCTGTTAATTCATGCGGAATAATAAACGCGGACGGCGCTGGAATAGTATTCGGCTCAAAACTTTTGGGGATTAAAATACCGGAAAGAGTCGCGGGAATAGACTTAATGGAGCGTTTAATGAAAACAGCCGCTGAAGCCGGATATAAAATATATTTTTTTGGGGCGGAAGAAAATATAGTGAAAGAAGTTATAAGACAAGTTTCTTTCAAATATTCCCGGTTAAAAATAGCCGGATATAGAAACGGTTATTTTAAAGAATCTGATGAACAAAAAATTGTAGAAGATATAAAAAAGTCCGGCGCTGATATTTTATTTGTCGGAATACCTTCGCCTAAAAAAGAAAAGTTTCTGAATAGAAATCTTAATAAAATGAACGTGCCGTTTGTAATGGGGGTAGGAGGAAGTTTTGATGTTATCGCTGGAAAAACAAAAAGAGCGCCATTATGGATGCAAAAAATAGGGCTGGAATGGTTTTACCGTTTTTTGCAGGAACCGGGGCGTATGTGGAAAAGATATTTAGTCACAAACACTAAATATCTTTTTATGCTGACTAAAAAATTGGGAGAATCGATTTTATTTTCTAAATAATATTATAACCCTGATTTTTATGGGGATTATGTCGCGCCGCATCGCTTCTACTGTAAAAAAAATATTAAAACATATGAAAACAATAGCTGAATTTATAAAAAATTTTTTTACTGTTTACAAAGAAGAACTGCGGCTTTTTCTTTTCGTGATTATTATTCTAAAGGTCGGAAGAAGATGGCAAGACAGTGTTTGGGGTATTGTTTTTTTCCTTTTTGTTTTTTTCGTGCTTATTCAAATGCCGTTGAAATATAAACTCTACATGCTTATCTTCTTAATACCTTGGGCTGAATCACGACAGCTCCCGGGAAAAATGCTCGGAGTTACTGGATTCAATATTATTAACAGTTTATTTCTAATGATAGGCGCTACACTTTTTTATGAAAAAAGAAAACTCTTCAGCCCGTCAATATTTAATAATTGGATACTCTTATACATAATATTAATTGCCGTATCAGCATACCGCGGAACTGAAGCGATACCTGCTTTTGGCGGCTATTATAATTTATTCACGTATATTTTAAACGCGTTAATAAAACCTATTGAAATCATATTAGCCGGCATAATGGTTTTTTATGTTTTAAAATCTCCTAATCAACATTTGCAATTTTTACGAATTATAAAATTTGCCGGTGCTATTCTCGTATTATACATTTTAGTAAGAGGCGGAAGGTCGATTGACGGAATATGGCGTCTCGCGCGTACAATATCAATACACAAAAACGCTCTTAGTTTTATATGCCTCACGCTTTTATCCATGAATTTAGCTACTATGAATTTTGGGACAAACACAGAAAAAATAGTAAATCGTTTTTTAAATATTCTTTATATTCTGGGTATTATGTTCACATTTTCACGGCAAGGTTATTTATCGTGCCTTGCGATACTTGCTATTTTTAGTTTTCGTAAAGGCCCTGTATTAACGTTATTATTCTTTATAGGGATCTCTCTATTCTGGATTTATTTTATGCCAATAGAAGTAAAAAAACGTATTTATACGGGAACCGCTGAAGGTGAAAAATTAGGCGTTCATGAACACTTAACAGGAGACGTAACTGCCGGGAGAAAAGAAGCTTGGGCGGCCTGCATGCCTGTTATTGAAGAACATCTTTTGTTCGGACAAGGGTTATATGCTTATGTTAAATCAATAGGCGCTGACAGGCCAGAATTGCCGCATCACCCGCATAACGCGTATTTACAAACACTTTTAGATAATGGGGTTGCCGGATCTATATTGTTTGTTAGTTTTTTTGTTATGCTTATTAAAAAAAGCTGGCGGCTTTACAAAAAAAGTAGAAGCAAATTCGCTTCAGCCTATGGATATGGGTTCGCGGTTACAATAGTTATTTTTTTATTTCAAGGATATACAGGGTTTAGATTTTATCCGTATGAAGAAAGTTATTTTGTCTGGTTTTATCTGGGCGGGCTTATGTGGGTAGAAAAAAATCAAGCATATTTGATCAAACAAGGGATGTAGAAGGAATGTAATTGTTATGCGCTATACGGCTCAATTATCTATTCCTAATAAGCTAAAACAGCGCAAGATTGGTTTTATTAACCAAAATAATATTAAATCGCGTATTAAGAAAAATAAGGATGATATGAATTATAAAGATTTTTTTTCAGCGCTAAAAGCAACATTTAATATATACAAAAAAGATTTGCTGGTATTACTATTCGCTATTCTTATGTTTAAATTCGGCAGGCGCTGGCAAGACGGCATAATGAGCGCTATTTTTTTTCCAGCTATTTTTGTGGTCATGTTTAAAATGTCGTTGGAACATAAATTATACACTTTAATTTTTCTTATTCCTTGGGCTGAATCACGTCAAATGCCGGGTCAAATGATGGGGATCGTCGGATTTAATCCTGTAAATATATTATTTTTGATGATAGGAACAACTATCATGTACCGCAAAAAAAAGATTTACGCGCATTCTGTTTTTAATAAATGGATATTATTTTATATGACGTTAGTTTTAATTGCCGATATTAGAGGAGTAGATACAATCCCTTATTTTGACGGGTATTTCACGTTTACTTCATATTTTTTAGATGTATTTTTAAAACCTCTTGAAATAGTGCTTGCCGGCACTATGGCCTTCTATGTATTAAAAGACCCTGAAGAGATGACACGTTTTTTAAGAATGATAAAAATATCCGGCGCTCTTTTAGCCGTCTATGTTGTTTTCCGCGGAGGCGGGACCCTTGGCGGAGTTTATAAACTAACACGCACTTTATCCATTCATAAAAACGCTCTTTCTTTTATTTTTCTCACGCTTCTAACCATGAATCTCGCTACTATGAATTATGGCGAAAAAGGGGAAAGAATTATTAACAAGATTTTTAATGTGCTGTATATCTTAGGTATTATGCTTACTTTTTCAAGACAAGGTTATATATCCTGCGTGTTAATTTTATTTTTACATTTCACCAAAAAAGGTACAAAAGGTGTTATTGTTTTTATAGTAAGCGCGATACTTTTTTGGTCATATTTTATGCCGGTCGAAGTTAAGCGCCGTATTTTTACTGGAACAGCTAAAGGCGAAGAAATGGGTGTGAGCGAACACTTGACAGGCGACGTTACCGCGGGAAGAGAAGCCGCTTGGGAAGCAAGTATGCCGGTTATAAAAGAAGCATTTTGGTTTGGAAGAGGAATGTACACTTTTGCCAAAGAAGTAAAATACGGCAGGCCTGAACTTCCCCAGCACCCGCATAACGCGTATATACAATCCATGCTTGATAACGGCCTTATCGGCACAATTCTTTTTCTAACATTTTTTATTTCTTTATTCTATAAAAGTTGGCGTTTGTATAAAACAAGT
Organism: Candidatus Omnitrophus magneticus; assembly: GCA_000954095.1. Taxonomy (GTDB): domain Bacteria; phylum Omnitrophota; class Gorgyraeia; order Tantalellales; family Tantalellaceae; genus Omnitrophus_A; species Omnitrophus_A magneticus. The sequence goes on from JYNY01000164.1 coordinate 24,717, forward strand.
AAAAGTGTTTTCGCGGCTAATTATGGGTACGGATTCGCTATAACTATACTGATATTTTTAATACAAGGAGTAACAGGTTTTAGGTTTTATCCTTATGAAGAAAGCTATTTTATATGGTTTTATTTGGGAGGATTAATGTGGGTTTATCAAAACCAAACGTATTTATCTGAACAAGAATCCTAGAGATTTATGGAAAATAATATAAATAATATAAATTTAAGGTCATCATTGCCGCGTAAGCAGGATAGTATAAATCAAGCTAATGAAAAACTAAAATCTTTAAAAAGAAGATACGATATGAATTATAAAGATATTTTTTCAGGGATAAAAGCAACATTTAATATCTATAAAAAAGATTTGCCGGTATTACTATTCGCTATTCTTATGTTTAAATTCGGCAGACGTTGGCAAGACGGCATGATGGCAATGATTTTTTTCCCAGCAATTTTTATAACAATGCTTAAAATGTCTTTGGAGCATAAATTATACACATTAATTTTTCTAATACCTTGGGCTGAATCAAGACAAATACCGGGACAAATGATGGGGTTAGTCGGCTTAAACCCTGTAAATGTGTTATTTATAATGATTGGGACCAGTATCGCGTACCGTCAAAAAAAAATTTACGCTAAATCATCGCTTAATAGATGGATATTTTTTTATATGTCATTAATTCTTGTCGCGTGTTTACGAGGTATAGACACAATCCCCTATTTTGACGGATATTTCACAATCAGCTCGTATCTACTAGATGTATTTTTAAAACCTCTTGAAATAGTACTTGCCGGCACTATGGCTTTTTATATACTAAAAGATCCTGAAGAAATGACGCGTTTTTTAAGAATGATAAAAATATCCGGCGCTCTTTTAGCCGTCTATGTTGTTTTCCGCGGAGGCGGGACTCTTGGCGGAGTTTATAAACTAACACGCACCTTGTCCATTCATAAAAACGCGCTCTCTTTTATTTTTCTCACGCTTCTAACCATGAATCTTGCTACTATGAATTATGGCGAAAAAGGGGAAAGAATTATTAACAAAATTTTTAATGTGCTGTATATCTTAGGTATTATGCTTACTTTTTCAAGACAAGGTTATATATCATGCGTTTTAATTTTATTTTTATACTTTGTTAAAAAAGGAAGAAAATGGTTTTTTGTTTTTATCATAGGAATTGTTTTATTCTGGGCATATTTCATGCCGGTCGAAGTTAAACGTCGTATTTTTACTGGAACCGTGAAAGGCGAAGAAATGGGTGTGAGCGAACACTTAACAGGCGACGTTACCGCGGGAAGAGAAGCGGCTTGGGAAGCAAGTATGCCGGTTATAAAAGAAGCATTTTGGTTTGGAAGAGGAATGTACACTTTTGCCAAAGAAGTAAAATACGGCAGGCCCGAACTTCCCCAGCACCCGCATAACGCGTATATACAATCCATGCTTGATAACGGCCTTATTGGCACAATTTTATTTCTATCGTTTTTTTTCTATCTTCTTTTTCTAAGCTGGAAAATATATCGAAAAAGTAACAGTATTTTCGCGTCCGCTTACGGCTATGGATTCGCTGTTACTATATTAGTATTTTTAATACAAGGAGTAACAGGTTTTAGATTTTATCCTTATGAAGAAAGTTATTTTATATGGTTTTATTTAGGAGGATTAATGTGGGTGGAAAAAAATCAAAAATATCTCAGCGATAACGGGTTATAATTTCTTCTACTTCCCCTTTCCAAAGCGTATGCCGTATAAGAACGCGCACAGGAATAAGAGGAAGATTTAATATTTTAGCTATTAAAAATCTATGCCATCCGTCATTAAGTATTAGTTGTCCATTTTTATCTATATTTACCGTGATTTCATCAAGCATTAAAATAGGATTATCAATTTTTCTTTCTTTATAAAGCTGATGGTTGCTTTTAATGCCGTGATGTTTAATAACTTTATATAAATCTTCGCATTCGAAACATCGCGAAAGCACCCCTTCTTTTGTAGTATATTTTGTCCTGAATGAAAGGCCTTTTTCCACACGGCTTACGCCTTCTTTATAGAGAAGAGTTTCTTTCCATTTTTTTTTATGCGTGAATCTATCTTGGAATGATTTAAACAAAAAATGTTCTTCTATAGGGGAGACATCTTTATCCCACTCGCCGTTCTTTATAAAGTTTAAAGTTGTTTTGGCGCTGAATTGGGAAGTAGGATTCTGACCGTGTTTTAAAGTCGAAGGGTTTATATAATATATTTTTGATGCTTTGCCGAAGGATATGATATTTATAAAATACCAAATGGCTAATCTGTATATTTGTTTGAAAACATTGGATACAAGCATATTATTGTGTTTACCTGAAGAATCAATTTAAATTTTAAATTCTATAGAGTTCTATTGTTTTTCTTAAATTTTTGCAGAACAAAAATTTAAGAATTGGTGCCGGAGGTGGGAATCGAACCCACACGGAGTTTATAGCTCCATTGGATTTTGAGTCCAACGCGTCTGCCAGTTTCACCACTCCGGCGCAAACAATAAAACTAATTCTATTATTTCAAAGTGAAATAGTCAAACACAAAAGTCTATAACAGAGAGTAACTCCTATGAAATCATCATACAAAACTATACTAGTCGGGCTACCTCGTCTATTTATACAAATCCTTTTAAAAGCACTTTTTTTATATCATTCTTAATGTTATAATCTGTTAATTTTTAACGAGGATGCTCTTTTTTGTTTGAAATTATTTTATCTGCTATTTCAAATACTAATTTCTTAGAGGTGTTTCTTTTGCCCATTTAAAATTTGAACACGTGTGGCGATGTTTTTAAAATAAAAGTTGGAGTAATAAATGTTGGTAAAAAATTCTATAAGAGATTTTGCTATTCTTATTGCTCTTTTTTTAACGTGGATATTTTTTTCAATTATGTCGCCGAATTTTTTGTCGGCGAGAAATATTTCAATGCTGACAATTGAATATTCTATTACTTCAATTTTAGCGCTTGGAATGTTTATGATAATTTTAACCGGAAATATTGACCTTTCCGCGGGGAGCGGAGTGGGGCTTCTTAGCGGCATCGCGAGCGTGTTAGTGTTTAATCATCATTGGCATAGTTTTTTAGCACTTCCAGCCGCGTTTGTGATAGGTGTTATTATTTGGTTTTTAATGGGAAAAATTATTGCTGATGAAAAAGTGCCTTCTTTTATTATAACTTTAGGGGGGCTTTTAGTTTTTAAAGGATTTTTTTGGCTTGTGATACAAAATTCCACGATACCTGTTGTTATTAGCGGATCTAATTTATATTCTTTACTTACCACGTATTATTTGCCGTCTGTCATTGGATATATTTTAGTTTTTGTTTCAGCGGGTATAATGATATTTGTGAATATTCGAACACGTTTTGCCAGAAAAAAATATGGGCTTTTTATTGACAGCGTGGAAAAAAATTTTTTTAAAAATTTTATTCAGTTTCAGGTGATGGTGCTTTTTGTTGTTATCCTTAATCAGTTTAGGGGGGTGCCGTTGGCATTTTGTATTCTTGTGGGGACAGCGGTCGTCACGTATATAATAACTCAACATACTCGTTTCGGAAGATATCTTTACGCGATAGGAGGCAATGAAGAAGCGGCAATTATTTCGGGTATACCTGTAAAAAAAGTAGTAACTTTTTCATTTGCCATAATGGGGATGGTTGTTGCTATTACAGGATTTATGCAGGCTTCTTATGCCGGAGCAAGTACTACAACAACCGGAAACCTCATGGAACTTGATGCTATTGCCGCGTGTGTTATAGGCGGGACAAGCCTTAAAGGCGGACGTGGGACTATTCCCGGTGTTCTTTTTGGAGCGCTTCTTATGACAAGCCTTCTTAATGGAATGACGCTTATGGCTGTGTCTCCGGAAATAAAATTTATCGCGCGCGGGTTTGTTCTTGCGTTAAGCGTTTGGCTGGATGTGCGGCTTTCGCGGTAAAATATTTTTATTTTTTTATTTTATGGTGAAATATTTATACAGAAAAAAAGGCCTTTTAGTAGTGCTACTAAAAGGCCTTTTTGTTATAGAATATAAATTAAACCCGGATTTTGCAATAGGCCATTTTTCTTGAAGTCTATTGTAAAATCTGGGTTAAACTATCCTCGATAAATTATTATTGTCTTCTTTTATCGGCACGCTGGAACCAAATTCTTTTTGATTTTCTGTAATTGTTTCATTATTAGAAATTACTTCGTCAATATCGGCTCCTTGAGGAGTATTATTCAAATGGTTTCCTAAGTCCGCGGTATTAAACGTATTAGTGGTTTCTATTTCTCCTAAATTAAGAGAAGCCGCGTCCATCCTGTCAGGTTTTTCAGGTAAAGTGTATGTGTTTGGCGCGTTTGTTTCGGCTTGTGTTTTATCCCCGTCGTTATTACCGGCAGAATTATATCCATATGCGCTATACCATTTCCATGTTCCGTTTAAATTTATATATGTATCTTTAAATTTTAAATTACCTGTATCCCAATAAGAATAGAGCTCAAGGACAGTTTGTGTTGATTCTAGGTACCATGATGCTCGTCCCGCGTTATATTCATTGGCGCTAGCCCAGTGAGTTATAGAGCCGTTAGAGTTCCAAAATGTTTCAGTTTTATATCCGGCCGTATTAAAATATATTGCCGCTTCGCCTGAGGATTTGAAACTTTTATATAAATTTCCGTTTTCGTATTTCCAACGAGTTTCTACCCATGTAGTTTCGTTTAGATTAGTAAATTCTTCTTCTTTAGAAACAGTGTCAGTGCCGGAACGCCAGCTTAGTATTTTGGTTACTTTACTGTCGCTGGCGCGTTGAATTCTTAGAATCCTTCCGTATTGGCCGTTACCGTAAAAATTATTATTTTCACGTTGATAATAACTGTTTCCATAAGAATCCGCAGATGAAAAAATTTCTTCATGTAAAAGGTGGCTATCTGAGTAATAAGTGCGTTGTATGATAAGAGAAGAATTTGAAAGATTTCTTTTTTCCATAGTTAAGAGAGCATTGTCTAAAGGATTTGAAGGAGAGGCGAAAGTATAAGTATAATACCAGTTATCAGTATAATTATCTATTCTATAAATCCTGCCGTAACCTGAGCCGGCATTTTCATCATTATAATAATATTTTACATGTTTTCCGTAAAAATCTCCTTGTGTTGTTTCATTGTCCTTTTCAGCTGTTTGTAATTTTCCAGAAGAATAGTAAAAATATTGTTGAGAGATGTCGTTGCCTGAATTTGTATAAATAGTTTTTTCTGACATGCGCCAATCGTTTGTGGTAGTATCGAGATTGACCTCTTCATTGTTATGAGTATATTTATATTTTTCTATTTTTTCTCCCGCGATTATATCGCTCCATACAGTTGAACCGGAACTAGGAGTATACGCGCCGTTATACTCGGTAATAGTCACCTGCGATGCGCCCCATTCGTATGTTTTATAGTTAGAGGTAGCGCTATTATAAAACAAAGTTACACGGCCTTTACCTGAAGAATTATAGTTTTCATATAAGTATTCTGTTATATCGTCGTTATCCGCGGTATTTCGTTTAATGAGGCCGTCGTTGTAAGATTCAATTTGTGAGATAACATCGCCAGTAGTAATATTTTTTTTAATTTTGCTTTTTAATGTGCTGTCAGTAGGTACTAATGGATTTATATAAGTTAGGTCGTAATACCAATTGTCCGTTATATTATCTATTCTGTAGATACGGCCGTAGCCTGTTCCCGTATCTTCATCGTAGTAGTAATATTTAATATGTTTTCCATAAAGTTCTTTAGTTGTATCATCAGGATTTTCATTTGATATGCCGTCGCCGTCAATATCAAAAGCGCTATATTGTTCAAAGGTATTCATCCTTTTGGAAGAATAATATAAAAATTTTTCGTTAGTGGATACGCCATCATTTTTATAAACTGTTTTTTCTTGCATTAGCCAGCCATTGGTAGAGGTAACAATATTTACCATTTCTTCGTTATGTTTAAATAAATATTCAATGCGAAGGTTGCTTGTGTTTACGCCGCTACGGTTAGGGCTTCCTTGAGTAACAGTATAGACGCCGGTATATTCTTTTAGAGTAACAGTTGTTTCGGCCCAATCATAAGTTTTATAAATTCCGCTAGTAGAATCATTGATGAGTGTATATCGGCCGTATCCTAGATTATTCCAATTTTCATTTAGATATTCATAAGTTACAGTATGATTATTTTCTATAACATTTCTTCGTTTTATAGAGTAGGGCACTGTTTCGTAATATTCTTCAGCAGTTGACCATAATGCTCCGTGTATAGCGCCGTTATTACCGCTTACAGTATCTATAAGCGAGGTGTCTCCAAAATTTCCCGGCCAGTTAGAAACTAAATTATTTGTAACATTATTTCCAGCATAAAGATTTCCCATGTCTTCGCTAGTAAGAGCGCGGTTATAGTAGCTTATGTTTCCAATTTCACCTTTCCAATAATAATTTCCGCCGGAATATTTTCCAATATAGACATCACTTGTGAATTTTAGGTCAGTTGTGTCGGCGTTCCCTCCGGTTTCAAGCATGCCGTCCACATATATTTTGATACCTGTGTCTCTATCCATAACCGCGGTTATATAATGCCACGCGCCGTCACTGACATTCGCGCTGTGTAAAAAATAATTTCCGCCAATAGATAATCCAATCCGCTTTTGATACATTTCAAGATAAACGTCTTTTGTTCCGTTCGCGGAATATATCATGTATTCGCCGTTATCACTTACATTTGTTTTTATCCAGAGAGAAATACTAAAATCATTAGTGCCGGGGTCTAGGGAATTGGCAGTCCCAACGTCAATATAATCATTACCGTCAAAAAGTAGAGATGTAGCAGGTGTTTTAGGGTGGACGCCGCCTATCCATTCCGCTCCGTGTATGGTGCCTGTATTATTTCCAGTTTCATCACTAATGATATTACCTATTCCGGGGAGTTCGCTCCATTTTGAAACTAAGCCATTTGTTACTCCATTGCCGCCGTATAAGTTGAGGATATCTTGATTATCTAACGCGCGGTTAAATACATTTATATCTGCAATTTCACCGTTCCAGTAATAATTTTCGCCGGAATATTTTCCGATATAGACATCACTTGTGAATTTTAGGTCAGTTGTGTCGGCGTTTCCTCCGGTTTCAAGCATGCCGTCCACATATATTTTGATACCTGTGTCTCTATCCATAACCGCGGTTATATAATGCCACTCGCCGTCACTGACATTCGCGCTGTGTAAAAAATAATTTCCACCGATAGATAATCCAATCCGCTTTTGATACATTTCAAGATAAACGTCTTTTGTTCCGTTCGCGGAATATATCATGTATTCGCCGTTATCACTTACATTTGTTTTTATCCAGAGAGAAATACTAAAATTATTAGTGCCGGGGTCTAGGGAACTGGCAGTTCCAACGTCAATATAATCGTTACCGTCAAAAAGTAGAGATGTAGCAGGGGTTTTAGGTGTTATACCGCCTGTCCACTCTGCGCCATGAATAGTACCGTTAAGGTTGTTTTTCCCTGTGTCATCTAAGACGTTGCCTGTTCCGGGGAGGCCTTCCCATCGTGCTATTAAACCATTAGTTGGATAATTATCAGCATATAATGATAAAGCTTCTTCTTTATTCAAGGCTTTATTATACATACTTACATCTATGATTTCGCCGTTCCAATAATATCCGTTGCCTGAATATTTTCCGATATATAGATTGCTTGTAAATTGCAAATCAGTTGATTCATTAGAATTGCCTGTTACAGATTTGCCGTCAACATAAACAGTTATTCCTTGTGTTTTGTTTAAAACAGCTGTGACATAATGCCACGCGCCGTCAGTAACGATAATATCATTTTGGACATAACTATCACCTACGGCAAAACCAATTTTATTTTGATAAATTTCTAAATAAACCGCTTTATTTCCATGCGCTGAAACAATCATATATTCTCCGTTATCCGTGACACTTGTTTTTATCCACGCGGATATAGACATATCTCCGGTTCCGGGAGAAAATAAAGAGTTATTAGTTATTTCCACGTAATCATTAACACCGTCAAAATTAATAGATGTTGTGGGTGTTTTTATCCAGTCGGCACCATTAATAATTCCGTTATTGTTTCCCGATGCGGCATTAATAGTTAACCCGGAGCCTTCATCTATATCCCAACCGTTAGATAACGCGCTTGTTATTTTCCCGCCGTTATAAAGTGTGCCTATTTCATTATTTGTTAATGTTTTGTTGAATAAATTCACATTTCCGATTTCACCTTCGAAATAATATCCGCCGCCGGAATACCTGCCTAAATAACCATTATTAGTGAATTGTAAATCTGTAGTTTCTTGTTTACTGCCTGTTTCTGAAATGCCGTCAACATAGATAATAATCCCTTTATCTCTATCCATAACTCCTACAATATGATGCCACGCGCCATCTGCTACTATTTGACTATGTTCTAGCCATACATTACCAACTGACATATTTATCCGCTTTTCATATACTTCAAGGTATACAGGCGTATTTCCTTGCGCGGAAAAAAGCATATGTTCACCGTTATCTGTTACAGATGTCCGCATCCATAAAGAAATACTAAAATCATTAGTTCCCGGGCTAAAATTTGAGGCGTTGCTTAATTCAACGTAATCAGTTGTGCCGTTAAATAGTAAAGAAACACTAGGGGCGGCTTTCCATAAAGAACTATCAATAACCCTGCCTGTCCAGAAAGCATCTCCGTTTATTGAACCGTTATTATCAGAAAAACTGTCAAGGATTGTATTACCTGAACCTTCGTTCATTTTCCATTTCGCGATTAACCCTGTATTTATTTCACCTTCTCCGCTTAAGGTATGAATTTCTCCGCTGGATAGCGCCCTGTTGTAAACATTTGTTTCGGCGATACCGCCTTTAAAATAATATCCGCCGCCTGAATATCTGCCCAAATAAATATCGTTTGAAAAATTTAAATCTAAAGAAGATTGAGGTGTATTTATAGATTTTACTTGGGTCCCGTCAATATATAATGTTATTCCTGTATCTCTATCTACGACACCGGCAACATGATGCCATGCGCCGTCCGCTACAATTTCTTGAGACTGAACCCAAGTATTTCCTACAGTCATACTTAATCTGCGCTGGTAAATTTCCATGTAAACGGGGCTTGCGCCGTGAGCTGAATAAATCATGTATTCATTGTTATCAGTAACATAAATTTTAATCCACGCTGAAATTGTAAAATCATTCAAGCCGAAATCAAGGCTTGGGTTTGTCCCACAGTTTACATAGTTGGTGGTGCCGTTAAAAGCAAGAGACACATTCGGGCTAGCGAATAAAATATTCTGTCCGAATAATATAAAAAATATAGGAATTAGTATGAGTTTTTGAATCAGGAAACGTGTTGTAAGCCATTTTGATAGTAAATAAATTTTTCGCATAAAAATTCCTCCTTCTTTAATTGTCATAAGAAAATGTAGTTTCTAGTTTGTTAAAAATTTCAAATGGATTTTACGTTTTCCTTCTTTTGCCCAAATAGCCCAGCTTGCGTAACCTCCATGTTTTTCGCGAATTAGTTCAAATTGTGTTTGAGTAAACATATTTAAAATGCTCCTCCTTTTATTTGTAATCACTAAGCGGTTGGTAATAAACCTTTATGTGTCCTTTTGCCCCCATCTTACCATTCCCTCGGAAAGCG
>JYNY01000165.1 GCA_000954095.1 Candidatus Omnitrophus magneticus
TCAAGTGGGTAATTTTCAATTGAAATTTTTGGGTATTTTTACATTAAAATTGACATCCGCAGAATGCTTTTATTATTTGCACTTTTTGGCTTATTAATGCGCTGTATCTGATTGGTCGACAAAAAGAAGCCATGGAGATGTTTGATGAAGTCATTAAGCATGTCAATTCATTCGGGCTTCTATCGGAAGGCATTGAACCAAAAACAGGAGCTTTGACCGGGAATTTCCCTCAAGGGTACTCGCATTTAGCTCTTGTCCAGACAGCATTTTTGCTGGAAACAGATTATCAATGGCGTGATAGTGCCCGTTCTTCTTACAATCCTGTCCGGTAAACGTCTAAAAAAATAAAGGGAATCACTCCAAAAATGTTA
>JYNY01000166.1 GCA_000954095.1 Candidatus Omnitrophus magneticus
TACAACAGTAATATTTTTATTCTGATGAGAAACCTCTTCCCATTTGATACGGGTTTCCCAAGGGATAACTGTGGAAGATTTTAATTCGAATAAAATAAGATATCCTTTAGTCATGCCGAGTGTATCTAAATAACGCGAGATTTGGTCTAAGCCTTCTTCTTTTGTATCATCGTATCTTTTTAATTTTAACTCCAAAACAAAAGTCTCTCCCGCGAATTCAATGGTTAAATCTGTTCGTCCTCGTCCAACCGCCATTTCACGATCAATTCTGCCGCCTCCATTGATTACTCTCTGCAAAAATGCCATTAAAAGAAGCCCCTGCCCCGCTTCTTTATAATCAAACCTTTCTAACCAGTGTTCACTATTACGGCGGTAAAATTTTTGAAACGCTTTTAATAATTTATCCATATCAAGTTTGCCATCGGGTTTGATATACCATTTAGTTTCGCCTTCTTCTTCAATACTATCTTGTAAATTTCTATTTAAAACTCTTGGGATTATTTCTTGATATATCTCATTAGCGATTCTGACAGGCCTTGTCTCACTTATAATCCCTAAATCTCGACAATACATAAGCGAATCGTCGTAGTTGTCGAATAAAACTCCGTCTCCATTTATAATAGCGCTTATTATATTTTTTACTCTGGGCTCTTTCAGTTTATCTAATAAACTATCTAAATGCGTATCACGCCTCTTTATAAGATTTTCTTTCGCCTGTTCCGCGTGAGCGAGTGTTATTTTTTTCGTGTAATCTTCATTTAGAATCTCAACTACTATTTCATTCGCTATAGCGTTCACTAGCCACGGCTGGCCTCCGGTTAATTCATAAATTCTATTTATCATTTCTTTAGAAAATACTTGCCCTGTATCTTTTGTGTGCTGGCTGTATAATTCTGTTATTTCTTCTTTTGTCCATGTCCCTAAAAGAATTGATTCAGCTTTGATATTAAAGGGCGAGCCTGAACCTAATGACGCTTCACTCGGACGGACTTTTAATTTGTATTCACGAACATCTCTTAATCCCACTAAAGCTATAGTTGATGGAAAGTGTTTAGGCCTCCCTTGAAAACCATTTCGTAATTGTCTAAGTACTGATACTAAGACATCATCGTATAGTGAATCTATTTCATCTAGTAATAGAATAATAGGTTTAGTTTGCGCTGTTGCCCATTTATTCAAATAATCTTGTAATGAATATTTTTTAGTTATGACTGGTTTGGGTGCCCATAATTTTTTATGTAAAAATAATTCACATGCTTGGTAAAGCGAATTTATTATTTTAAAATTCGCGGTTTCTTCAGTTATAGACCGATACCCCGCGGACTCCACGGAAAACACTACTGAAATATAATTTCCTTCTTTATTTAATCTATGCGCCAATTCATGTAAAAGCGTCGTCTTTCCAGTCTGCCTCGGCGCGTGGATTGTGAAATATTGTGTCTTCTCTATTAAATCGAATATAATTTTTTGATTGCGCAAAGGGTCAATCATATAATGTCTTTCAGGCATACAAAAACCAGTTGTATTAAAATATCTTGTATTATTCATTTTAAAACTCCCTACATATTTGCTTTATTCATCATAAACTTTTGACCGAAAAACCGAATTTCGCCATACGCTAATGAAATTTTTAGATTTAATTTTATTATAACAGATTCCTCCGCTAAACAGAACTTTGAAATTTTTGTATAGATATTAGAGTTCTTGCGTAACTTGATTTAACAATTCAAAATTATAAATATTTTTAAAATATTATAAAACCTGTATGGATTCCCGCTTTCGAGGCTGTGTCATAACTACGATTTTTTATTTTTTAAAAT
>JYNY01000167.1 GCA_000954095.1 Candidatus Omnitrophus magneticus
TCGGGAAAGCCGGATACAGCGCGGACTTTAGCGAAATATTTAATGAAGATTGGAGCGCGGAAGAAGTTCAAGCGTTATACGCGTTATATCAAGCGCAGTCTGGAAGCGTAACACTTAACGGTTACACATGGCGCTATACATCTGAAGAATTTTCAGAGACGCAAGGGAAAACGTTGGGAGACTATTGGCTGAATAATCATAACCATAAATTCATCTACTTGGGTTCAGGACTTGAAGGTTCGCCGGTTCCCGAAATCCCGGGCGGAATGGCCCTCGCGCTACTATTTGGGTTTGGAGTGAGTTATTTAAGACGGATGAAGAAGTAGAGTATATATCGTAACTACCTTAAAAGGGGAAAAGGATACAAAGGAGAAGGGGAACATTTCCCCTTCTCCTTTGATACAGAAAAAATAGACCTTAGGCAAGGGGGTGACAGCGAGCCCCATAATCAAGCAACTTGCAAGACACGACAAAAGTTAACCGGATAAAGAAAGGCGAGCGTCAAGAGGGGGAAGGGAACCCTTCCCCCTATGAAAAAAACTGTGTGTAGGAATCTTTATTTTATTAGAATTATTTTTACAACATAAAAAAATAAATAACGAGAACACAATTTTGGAGTGAGTTATTTAAGACGTATAAAAAAATAAACTTATGTGCACACCTCCTTTAAAAGAAGTCCGTCTTTGATGTGTTGTCAAAGGCGGATTTCTTTTTTTTGTAAAAATTTTTGGCGAAAATATTTTGTTTTGAGAGATTGTTCTTTTGTAATCACTAAGCGGATGGTAATTGCAAGCTTGATTATTAACGTTGGGATTTTCCATGAAGCAGGAATTTATATATGGTATAACCATTTCAAAAACATCATAAAACCCTTATGGATTCCCGCTTTCGCGGGAATGACAGAATGATGTTTTCTAAAGGATATAGAAAAGTTTATTACTAACCGCTTAGTGCTTACGTTCTTTTTCTCACGTTTTGCAATGCCGCGCGCGGGAAATAATTCTAGAGACTACTAGAATCGCGCTATTTTCTATTATTTTCTTTCCCCGCGCAATCTGTTATAATCTAGAAATATTTATTTATAAAATTATTTGGAGGGATTTTTTTAATGAAAAGTAAAAGATATTTTAATATAACCGGGTTCTGCCGTCCTGAAAAACATTACATGTTGGATCCATTAAGAAATCAGAGTGTAATATTTGATTTTATTGAAAAAGAAGAGTATTTCGCCATCCACGCGCCGAGGCAGACTGGAAAAACAACACTTTTACATGAATTAGCGCATAGATTAAATAAAGAAGGAAATTATATTTCAGTAGTGTTTTCGGTTGAGTCCGCGGGGTATAGATCTATAACTGAAGAAATTGGGAACAGGAAAATAATTGATTCTCTTTATAATGCTAGCGCGGGATATCTTGATAATAAGAATTGTCCGCCGAAACCGGAAAAGTATAAAAAAAAATTAACATTAGAAAATTATTTAATAGACTGGTCTATTTCACAATCAAAACCTATAGTTTTATTATTAGATGAAATAGATTCATTATATGACGATGTTTTAGTGTCAGTTCTTAGGCAGTTAC
>JYNY01000168.1 GCA_000954095.1 Candidatus Omnitrophus magneticus
GAAAACACTACTGAAATATAATTTCCTTCTTTATTTAATCTATGCGCTAATTCATGTAAAAGTGTTGTTTTTCCAGTCTGCCTCGGCGCGTGGATGGCGAAATACTCTTCTTTTTCAATAAAATCAAATATTACACTCTGATTTCTTAATGGATCCAACATGTAATGTTTTTCAGGACGGCAGAACCCGGTTATATTAAAATATCTTTTACTTTTCATTTTAAAATTCCCTCCAAATAATTTTATAAATAAATATTTCTAGATTATAACAGATTGCGCGGGGAAAGAAAATAATAGAAAATAGCGCGATTCTAGTAGTCTCTAGAATTATTTCCCGCGCGCGGCATTGCAAAACGTGAGAAAAAGAACGTAAGCACTAAGCGGTTAGTAATAAACTTTTCTATATCCTTTAGAAAACATCATTCTGTCATTCCCGCGAAAGCGGGAATCCATAAGGGTTTTATGATGTTTTTGAAATGGTTATACCATATATAAATTCCTGCTTCATGGAAAATCCCAACGTTAATAATCAAGCTTGCAATTACCATCCGCTTAGTGATTACAAAAGAACAATCTCTCAAAACAAATTATTTTCGCCAAAAATTTTTACAAAAAAAAGAAATCCGCCTTTGACAACACATCAAAGACGGACTTCTTTTAAGGAGGTGTGCACATAAGTCTATTTTTTTATGTTGTAAAAATAATTCTAATAAAATAAAGATTCCTACACACAGTTTTTTTCATAGGGGGAAGGGTTCCCTTCCCCCTCTTGACGCTCGCCTTTCTTTATCCGGTTAACTTTTGTCGTGTCTTGCAAGTTGCTTGATTATGGGGCTCGCTGTCACCCCCTTGCCTAAGGTCTATTTTTTCTGTATCAAAGGAGAAGGGGAAATGTTCCCCTTCTCCTTTGTATCCTTTTCCCCTTTTAAGGTAGTTACGATATATACTCTACTTCTTCATCCGTCTTAAATAACTCACTCCCAACCCAAATAGTAGCGCGAGGGTCATTCCGCCCGGGATTTCGGGAACTGGCGAACCTTCAAGACCTGAGCCTAAGTAG
>JYNY01000169.1 GCA_000954095.1 Candidatus Omnitrophus magneticus
TTATGGTATATGCAGGCCTGCATATACCATAATTGACGCAATTATGGTACTTACGAAAATATATATCATTAAGCTTATCATAATAAGTCCAAATCCGTACCCGCTTTTCGGGATGATAGAAAATTCAAAAATTCCCTTAATAGCATTATTAAGGTTAATCTCCAAATTAGAGACAATTTTTAAAATAACTGTGAAAAACTTTTCCCTGACTACTTTTACTATCTTCATGACACATTCTCCTTTGGCGCTTTGCGCCTTTTTGTTTATCCCTAATTTTATTTTGACAACAGCGCCAAGAATAATTTTAGAGATAGTTACGAAAATTCCTCTGACTTCTTTTGTGCTTTTCATGGCACACCTCTCTTTGCCCGTTTGGGCGGTTTTTGTTTTTTTGAATATTTTTAATAAATATTGAGAAAAATTTGTACTTACTTTACCTGTATGGATTCCTGCTTGCGCAGGAATGACAGGGTTCGTCTGGATTCCTCGTTGCGCAGGAATGACAGAGTTCGTCTGGATTCCTCGTTGCGCAGGAATGACAGGGTTCGTCTGGATTCCTCGTTGCGCAGGAATGACAGAGTTGGCCTGTTTTCCTCGTTGCGCGGGAATGGCCGCGATTAAACTTGTTAAAGTCTGTATTATTCTGAATAGCGGCGGACCGATAAAGAGACAGGCACTCTTTATAAGTCCTACTAACATACTTATTCTTTTCCTTATTTTCATCTTTCCCCTCCTTCCGGTACTCTGTACCGATTGCGATTGACTGGAAACCATCCTAGCCATTCCCATTGGGCTAGCGACTTTTCCAAAAATAATTTTCAAAAAATTTCTTAAGTGGCACATGGTGCACACTCCTTTGCGGCATCCCGCCGCGGTTTTTGTTATTCCGGAATTAATCCCAGTCTCGACGAGACTTGTAAGACGTTCCGAAATGGTTTTGAATTTTTTTTTCAACTGTCTCATATCTACTCTCCATCCTTCCGCGCATCGCGCGATTTTTGTTATTTTAATTTTCACTAATCACTACTCACTAATCACTAATCACTCCAATCTTCTACAATTTTTCTATTTTATTTTTCATATCATTTTTTTTCAATTTTACATTTCTTATTTTTTTTTGATTCGATTTTCACTTTCTCATTCTCTACTATAAAGCTTACCTGACAAATCTAGAGAATGCAAATTTTGAAAAGCCGATTTTTCGATATTTTTTTTCTAGACTCGCGTAAAGTCCAGTAACCATGCGGGTTTTAGAGCCAAAATTAAGAATAAAAAATGTGGTTTATTTTAGTCATTTTTATTAAAATTTTTCTTACTTTTTGTTTTACACTTGTTTTCTGGTTGGAACAAAAGTACTGCTGTGCTATAATGACAAAAAGTTTTTTTTAAATTTTTTGTAGAATAATTGAAAATCGAAAAAGAAAAATTCGAGCCGAAAATATCATAAAACCCTT
>JYNY01000170.1 GCA_000954095.1 Candidatus Omnitrophus magneticus
CCCCGCTATTTAACTGCTCATTCTTTACCGCCACAAGCTGATACTCAGGGCTTGTTAATAATCCCCAACCATATCCGCCTTGCGTTGCCCAGAGCGGGATCACATTTCCGTATCCGGAATCACTTCCAAATAGATTCGAACCTGCTACTGATATCCCGAATGGACTAATTGTAGGTAATTCTGTTTTTGTGGAATACGCGTCAGTGGCTGATCCCCAATAAATATAAGAATTACAACTATAACTTGATCCATTATAACTAGTTCCAAATATAATATCAAAATATCCATCTTTATTTAGATCTGCGATAGAATTACCATAAGCACCAACAGTAACTAGTCCTGTCTTGGTTGAATATGGATTTGTTGCCGATCCCCAATAAATATAAGAATTTGTAGTTCTATTACCTCCATCACTATTAGTTGAAAATACGATATCTAAATAACCATCGTTATTTAAATCCGCTACAGAATTTTCGTATACATTTATGGTAGGAATTTCTGTCTTAGTAGAATATGGCGTACTCGCAGAACCCCAATAGATGTAGGAATTAATATTTGTACTCGAACCATTATATCGGTTTGAAAAGACAATATCCAAATACCCGTCATTATTAAAATCAGCAACAGAAGAACCTGTCGCATAGCTAGTAAGAAGATCGGTTTTAGTTGAATAATGACCGCTTGCCCCGCCCCAATAAATATAGGAATTGATGATCCCATTCGAACCATTCCAACAATTTTCAAACACAATATCTAAATATGAATCGTTATTCAAATCAGCAATCAAACTATAATTCCCTCCAGTAGTAGCAAGTTCTGTTTTTGTAGAATATGGTCCGGTTGCAGAACCCCAATAAATATAAGAATTAATATTATATGTTGAACCATTATAAACATTCCCAAACAAAATATCCAAATATCCATCATTATTAAGATCTGCGATAGAATTGCTATTCGCGCAATGAGTCGCCAACACTGTTTTATTTGTACTTGAATATATCCCACCTGCCGCACCCCAATAGATATAGGAATTGATATTACAGCTCGAACCATTCCATCCATTTGAAAACACAATATCCAAATACCCATCATTATTAAGATCTGCGATAGAATTGCCATGCCCTTCAGAAGTAGGAAGTTCTGTTTTAGTAGAATACGGCCCGGAACTTGCGCCCCAATAGATATAGGAATTGATGTTAGCGCTTGAACCATTCCAGTAAGTCGAAAACACAATATCCGGATACCCGTCGCCGTTTAAGTCACTCGCGGCGTTTGCCAGAATTGGCGATACGCAGACTAGGCCTGCATATACCATAATTGACGCAATTATGGATTTTACGAAATTTTGTTTCATTAAGTTTTTCATGATTACTGCCCATCCTTCCCCGCTTTGCGGGATGTTTGTTATTTCAAAAATTCCCTTAATAGCATTATTAAGGTTAATCTCCAAATTAGAGACAATTTTTAAAATAACTGTGAAAAACTTATCCATGACTACTTTTACTATCTTCATGACACACCGTCCTTTCGCGCTTTGCGCCTTTTTGTTTATCCCTAATTTTATTTTGACAACAGCGCCAAGAATAATTTTAGAGATAGTTACGAAAATTCCTCTGACTTCTTTTGTGCTTTTCATGGCACACCTCTCTTTGCCCATTTGGGCGGTTTTTGTTTTTTTGAATATTTTTAATAAATATTGAGAAAAATTTGTACTTACTTTACCTGTATGGATTCCTGCTTGCGCAGGAATGACAGGGTTCGTCTGGATTCCTCGTTGCGCAGGAATGACAGAGTTCGTCTGGATTCCTCGTTGCGCAGGAATGACAGAGTTCGTCTGGATTCCTCGTTGCGCAGGAATGACAGAGTTGGCCTGTTTTCCTCGTTGCGCGGTAATGACAGGGTTTAAACTTGTTAAAGTCTGTATTATTCTGAATAGCGGCGGACCGATAAAGAGACAGGCACTCTTTATAAGTCCTACTAACATACTTATTCTTTTCCTTATTTTCATCTTTCCCCTCCTTCCGGTACTCTGTACCGATTGCGATTGACTGGAAACCATCCTAGCCATTCCCATTGGGCTAGCGACTTTTCCAAAAATAATTTTCAAAAAATTTCTTAAGTGGCACATGGTGCACACTCCTTTGCGGCGTCCCGCCGCGGTTTTTGTTATTCCGGAATTAATCCCAGTCTCGACGAGACTTGTAAGACGTTCCGAAATGGTTTTGAATTTTTTTTTCAACTGTCTCATATCTACTCTCCATCCTTCCGCGCATCGCGCGATTTTTGTTATTTTAATTTTCACTAATCACTACTCACTAATCACTAATCACTCCAATCTTCTACAATTTTTCTATTTTATTTTTCATATCATTTTTTTTCAATTTTACATTTCTTATTTTTTTTTGATTCGATTTTCACTTTCTCATTCTCTACTATAAAGCTTACCTGACAAATCTAGAGAATGCAAATTTTGAAAAGCCGATTTTTCGATATTTTTTTTCTAGACTCGCGTAAAGTCCAGTAACCATGCGGGTTTTAGAGCCAAAATTAAGAATAAAAAATGTGGTTTATTTTAGTCATTTTTATTAAAATTTTTCTTACTTTTTGTTTTACACTTGTTTTCTGGTTGGAACAAAAGTACTGCTGTGCTATAATGACAAAAAGTTTTTTTTAAATTTTTTGTAGAATAATTGAAAATCGAAAAAGAAAAATTCGAGCCGAAAATATCATAAAACCCTT
>JYNY01000171.1 GCA_000954095.1 Candidatus Omnitrophus magneticus
CGCGCAAGAACGAACAAGAGCCAGATGCCAAGCAACAGCTAGACAATTTGTACAAACAAATTGGCCGTCAGCAGGTTGAGATTGATTGGCTAAAAAAAAAGCTTGGACTATAAGTCGCGAGCAAAAAATATTGTTCATTGACAAAAATAATACGGAATTGAGCGTTCGCCAGCAATGCGAATTACTGGGGTTCAATCGGTCGAACTTATATTATCAGAGACAGGAAAAAGAACTTTTGGATGAACACCAGCTTCGCAGAGCAATCGACGAACAGTTCATGAAAGATCCATGCGGCGTTATTAAAATGATGAAGTATTTACGGCGTTTGGGGCATACCGCTGGGAAAAAATTGATTCGTCGGCTTATGAGGTCGATGAACCTAGTGGCGATCTATCCAAAGCCACGGATAAGCCAGAAACATCCGGAACACCGTATTTACCCGTATCTGCTGAGAGGTGTTGAGATTGTCCGAGTTAATCAAGTCTGGGCCACTGACATCACGTATATTCAGCTCGCCAGAGGGTATTGTTATCTAGTGGCTATTATGGACTGGTTCAGCCGTTATGTTCTTTCTTGGCGGCTTAGTAACACACTGGATGCGTCTTTTTGTGTGGAATGCCTTGATGAAGTTTTAAAAAAATATGGCAAGCCAGAGATATTTAACAATGATCAGGGTACACAGTTCACGTCGATGGAGTTTATCCAAAAGCTATTGGACGCAAATATTCGAATAAGCATGGATGGACGTGGCAGGGTCTTTGACAACATTTTTATTGAGCGTCTCTGGCGTACGGTTAAATACAGTAATATTTATGTTCATGAATATCCAACAATGAGAGACGCGCATGATGGCCTAAGGATATATTTTAATTTAGCGGGAAATCCCCGCCTGTAAAGGCGGGGATGAGAGCATATTTCCTGTGTCTTCCGTGTATGTTATACTGAGTAAATGAGATTAATAAAGTCAGCACATAGTGTATATAGGACGCAGTACCACATAGTATGGGTTACAAGATTTAGACGAAAAATCCTGAACAAAGGAGTTCGTGAATATCTGAAAACGAAACTTCTTGAGGTCCGAGAGTATTACCCCGACTGGGAATACATTGCTGTAGGAATAGATATTGATCATATTCATTTGCAAATGGTAATTCCACCGAAATATGCAGTAAGTATGGTTGTTGAAACGTTGAAAAAAAATACAAGTAGGCACATGAGCAAGAAGTTTCGTTTTTTGAAAGAAGTGTATTGGGACAATGAGGGGATATGGTCGAAAGGATTTTTCGTCTCAACGGTGGGGATAGATGAGGCGATTATCTGTAGATATATTCAGAGTCAAGAGAAGGAAGACACAGGACAAACGAAGTTTGAATTCTGAAAAAGAACCCCGCCTGTAAAGGCGGGGGTATCTATT
>JYNY01000172.1 GCA_000954095.1 Candidatus Omnitrophus magneticus
TTTTTTACTAAAAAATATATAAAATTTGGGTTTCAACTGCAGTTTTTGGGTTAAAGGCGAAAGTTACAGACTGAAAGAAAGTAAACGGCTCTTTTTCAAAAACCAAGGAGGTGATACATCTATGCCTAAATAATTTTTTTTCTCAAGTGGGTAATTTTCAATTGAAATTTTTGGGTATTTTTACATTAAAATTGACAATTTTCAATTGCTCTGCCAATTTCGAGCTAAACTGTAGTTCGAGTCCAAGCTCGAAATTGGCTGGGAGGCCTAGACAACAAGCCCTGAGCCATGCGAAGGGCGAAGGAGCCCAGGACTCACAGATATAAATTTGGAGATTTAGATTGGACAATTTATTGTCAAAGAAAAATCGACAAATTTATAGGGGAAAGCTTTAGCTTTCCCACAAAAAATTTATTAACTATTTTTTATAAAAATTTTTGGCTGGGAGGCCTGGATTTGAACCAGGAATAACTGATCCAGAGTCAGTAGTGTTACCGTTACACCACCTCCCACCTAACGACAAAAAAAAGAATTTTAAAAAAGATTTGAACCCAAACTAGGGGTTACCTGAAAACTGCGTTTGGACATAGATGAAGAATGCAGTTTTTCGATTTATGGCTGGTGTATCAAAAACTCAGGGATTATAACAAAAAAACTTTTATACATACAACAACTTTCTGGACTCTCACTAAATTCCGAAATTTCAAAAATCATAAAGTTAAAGAAATTTCTTTTCCGCCGGATTTCAAAATAATTTTATCATGCAAAATTTTATATATCGTATATCCGTCTACACTTTCGCCTTCTGCCAATATTTTTCCATTTATAATAACACTTGGATTGACTTCATTATACATGATACCGGTTACAACCGGATTGGCTTTAACTGATATATTATTTTTAATTTCTTCGACTATGGAATTTTCACACGGTAAAATATTTTCTTTTATTTTTCGCAAAATCATATTGTCTTTTTTCTCTGGAATAATCTCCTTTATTTCCGATCCCAATAAAGGTGCTACTTTTTCTCCTGTCTTTCTTTCAAGATTCACGGAGCTTATTTTCTGATAAACCCCAAAAGCTAAAAATAAAATTAATATTGAAATAACAATTTTACCCGCGCGAAAATAAAAAATACTGTTATTACGGATATTCACTTCGCTCGGTTTATCTGCTTCTTTTTTTAAGCCAATATCTGAAACTTCTTTATTTTTCTCTACGCGCATAAGTTTTTCTTCCTGCGCTTTTTTTAACGCTTCCGCGATAATACTCATTCCCCTGCCCCGCTCTTATTTGTTTGGATATATAAAACTAACGAACCTCCGTATCTCCTATACTTGTTCCCATAATCTCCACATTTATATTTTTTGTATTTCTGGCAAAACCTAATAAAAGAGCCTTATCACAAATCATATTCGCTACACGCGGTATTCCTTTAGAATATTTAGATAATAAATCCATCGCGTCCGGATCAAAATTAATTTCCGCGCTTCCGGCAACATTCAAACGATGTTCCACATATTTTTTCAATTCGTCATTAGATAAAGCTGTTAAATGAAAATTAACGCTTATTCTCTGCCGTAATTGCGTTAATTCCGCGTTTGCTAATTTATTTTTTAATTCCGGCTGGCCGACTAAAATAATCTGTAAAAGTTTTTCCTTCTCAGTTTCAAAATTAGACAGCATACGAATAGTTTCCAAAACTGAATTACTTAAATTCTGCGCCTCATCTATAATTAAAACAACATTATTACCGTTAGAAAATTCTTCAAGAAGAAACTTGTTGAAATCACGGAATAAACGGCCTTTATCCCTGTGTAGCGGCACATATCCAAAATCTGATAATATTGTTTCTAATAGCTGGGTAGCTGAAAGATTCGGATTAACTATAAACGAAGTTTTTACTTTATCGCTGAGCCGATTAAGAATAGCTTTACATATCGTAGTTTTACCCGCGCCAATTTCTCCAGTAATTTCTATAAAACCCTTTCTCTCATTTATGCCGTATAAAATATGATCAATAGCATCCTTATGCGCATTACTAAGATACAAAAATCCCGGGTCACTTGTTACATTGAAAGGGTATTCTTTTAAGCCATAAAAATTTAAATACATATTTCCCCAATTACTTTAATTTTTGTTTTATATCTTCAGGAATCGGAATTAGCTTACCTTCTTTATTGATAAAAACATGCGTTGTGTTCCCTATCGTAATAATCCTATCTTCTTTTTTTATTTCATACTCAAATATTATTTTTGAATCCCCTATCTCTTTAACTTTTGTCGTAATAAAAATATTATCATCATATTTAGCGGGTTTTTTATAACGGCAATAAACTTCCACAACCGGAAGATATATACAGCGCTCTTCTTCTATTTTTTTATATTCCATGCCTATGGCTCTAAAAAATTCAGTCCGAGCTATTTCAAACCATACTAAATAATTCGAATAATACACAACTCCCATTTGATCCGTGTCCGCGTATCTAACGCGTATATCTATTGTATGACTATCCATGAAAAAATTTCCTCCCTGCTAACTTTTCATATTTACATATATTACCTGTCATTAACAATTTTGACAAATAAACGGCGGTTTCTCGGGCCGTCAAATTCACAAAAATATACAGCCTGCCATACGCCTAAAATAAATTTGCAATCGTTAATTAAAATAATTTGTGAGGCGCCTAAAAGGGAAGATTTAAGATGGGCGGGAGAATTGCCTTCACTGTGACGGTAAGAAAGTTCATCTCTAACTATATCAGAAAGCCCCATTTCAAGGTCTTTTACGACATCAGGGTCGGCATTTTCATTTATTGTAAGTGCGCACGTAGTATGCGGAACATATATGTAACACACACCATTTTTAACGTCTGTTTTTTTCACGATATCTAAAACGCGAGCGGTAACATCTACAAATTCAATTCTTTTTTTCGTTTCGATATTTAATTCAAAAAAATTATTTTCCAATATATTCCTCTATGGTTTCCATGATAAGTTTTACCGGAATATTTTCAACAACTTTAACCTTTCCTATTTTTTCAGGCAGGATAAACCTATTTACTCCTTGAATAAATTTTTTATCAAGTTTATAAGACTCCAGCATTTTTTCGCGCTCTATATTTTTCGCGCGCGTGGGAAGGCCGTATTTCTCTAACAAATCTTTCAACCTGAAAAAATCGTTTTTATTAAATTCTCCCAATTTAACGGCCATATGTGCCGCCATCACCATCCCTATAGCCACTCCCTCGCCATGATTATATAAAGTCCCATAACCGGAAGCGCTTTCAATAGCATGTCCAAAGGTATGCCCAAAATTCAAAATAATACGAATGTCTAATTTGTCTAATTCATCTTTTTCCACAACACGCGCTTTTATATTCACGCATTCATAAACAATTCTTTCAAGCGCTTTTTTATCTACTGCCAAAATTTTATCAACGTTTCTTTCAAGATATTTAAATAATTCCGCGTTTTTAATAACACCGTATTTAATCACTTCCGCTAAACCGTTCCGTATCTGGCGCGCCGGAAGCGTCTTTAAAAAATTGATATCGGCAATAACTAAATCAGGCTGTTTGAAAGAACCTAAAAGATTTTTAGCTATTTCTAAATCTATACCGACTTTCCCGCCCACTGATGAATCCACTAAAGCGAGAAGAGTTGTCGGTATCTGAATAAAAGGTACTCCGCGACGGTAAGTGGCCGCGATGAACCCGGCTAAATCTCCTGTTACGCCTCCGCCTAAAGCGATTATGACAGGCGCGCCCATAATCCCTTTAGAACTGATTTCGTTTACTATTTTTCCATACATATCCAATTTTTTTGAACTTTCTTTACCGGGAATTTTTATCCAATAAACTTTATTGGGAACTTCTCTGAAAATTTCTTTTATAGCATTTTCATTTTTGAGCAAAAAATTATTATCCGCGATTACAACAAGCGGCCGGGTTATTTTCCGTTCCGCTAAAATACTAGGAAAACTCTTAATAATTCCCGCTCCCAGCAATATATCATAAGAACGTTCCTTTAAATCAACTCTTATTTTTTTCATGTTTCTCCCGCTTTTATTGTAAAAGAATTTTTGGAAATCCTATATCTTTTATTAAAATTTCACCACATACTTTCGGCCCGTCATTACTATAAAAACCTGTTTTAGCTAAACCGAATGTTATAGTTTTACAAGATTTTAAACAGTTTTTTGAAGCTATCCCTGTTGACGCGTCAAGTCCGGACGGGACATCTACCGCGTAACACTTCAAAAAAGACCGATTAACT
Organism: Candidatus Omnitrophus magneticus; assembly: GCA_000954095.1. Taxonomy (GTDB): domain Bacteria; phylum Omnitrophota; class Gorgyraeia; order Tantalellales; family Tantalellaceae; genus Omnitrophus_A; species Omnitrophus_A magneticus. Next base: position 4,279 of record JYNY01000172.1, read on the forward strand.
TTTTCTCCGATGAGAGCGTAATCGCCCAACAATTCTCCTGAAAAACCTATTCCGAAAAGAGCGTCAACACAAATGGTAAAATTTTTTATATCCTCATTTAAAAATTCATTTAATAATTTTATTTCTATTCCCATTTTTCTGATAATATCGTGATTTGTTTTGGCGGTGCCTGATTTAATCGAAGACGCTTCCGGACAAAATACAGTTAAAGATTTAGGAGACGCGTTGAATAAATATCTTGCCGCGGCAAATCCGTCTCCTCCATTATTCCCTTTTCCGGCAAGAACTGCAATCCTTTCATTTTTCATAAAACGAAAATCTTTCAAAATTGTTTCCGCCACACATCTCGCGGCGTTTTCCATTAAAACAGATGTAGGGATACCATAAATATCTATCGCTTGACGCTCTATTTCAAACATTTCCCGGCTTGTTACTGTTTTCACGCTATTCTCCTAAAAATATTCTAGAATTATAACAAATATATAAAAAATAAACAAAATCTGTAATCACTAAGCGGTTAGTAATAAACCTTTATGTGTCCTTTTGCCCCATCTTACCATTCCCCCGGAAAGCGTGAATCCATGAGTGTCTCAGCTAACAA
>JYNY01000173.1 GCA_000954095.1 Candidatus Omnitrophus magneticus
AATATAAAGAAGTTCTGCCGTATCCGACTCCTCCAACCTGCTGTATAATCGGCTCGTAATCTTCATCTAAATATTCCGTAACATTCCCGTCCGCGTCTACTGAACGTTTTATTAGTGTTGAATCATAATATTCATCCCACGACATTATCTCGTTAGTGTCTATATCTTTTTTGACCTTGCTCTTTATATCCAGTGCTGTAGCGGTTCCCGGTGTTATATAAGTTATTTCATAATACCAACCATCTGTTATATTTTCTATTTTTTCTATTCTGCCGAATCCGCTACCAGCGTCTTCATCTTTGTAATAATACTTCACATTCTTCCCGTTAAACTCGTCTTCTGTAACCGCGGAGGCCAATTCTTTTGTCTCTAATTTTCCTGACGCGTAATATGTGTAATCTTCATTCATTGTCACGCCGTCCGCGCCGTATACTGTCCTCTCTCTCAACACCCAGCCGTTTGTTCCTGTGTTTAAATCAAGATTTTCTCCATCATGATCATACACATTTGTTTCGGTCCGGTCTGTTGTATACACTCCATTTAAAACAGAATCATATAAAGAAACTGAATATGACCCGTCATAAACATCAACTGTTACCTGCGATTGGATAGTAATCCAATCATAAGTTTTATATTCTGTATTATTGACGTCATAATATAATAATGTTCTTCCATAGCCTATCCCGCCAACAATTGCAGCGCCAACAACATAATTTTCATCCAAATATTCTGTAATATTTCCGCTTTCTTCTAATTTGCGTTTTAAATATGTTGAATCATAATATTCGTTCCATGAGATTATTTCGTCATCTTCGTCAAATTCGACTCTGCTTTTTATATCTAGCGCTGTTGGTGTACCTTCATCTATATAAGTTATTTCATAATACAATCCGTCTGATATATTATCGATCTTAGTAATTCTCCCGACACCACTTCCAGAGTCTTCATCTTTATAATAATATCTCACATGCTTACCATTGAATTCACCTTCCGCAGTTTCGGTTACTAGTTCTTTTGTCTCTAATTGCCCTGAGACATAATATGTATACTCTTCATTCATTGTTGTGCCGTCCGCGCCGTATACTGTCCTCGCTCTCAACACCCAGCCGTTTGTTCCAGTATTTAAATCAAGGTTTTCTCCAAGAGTATCATATAAATTAGTTTCTTGCCGTTCTGTTGTAACAACATCAAATTCCACGGTATCTCCAACATTAACATCATAAGAACCGCTATAAATATTCAAAGTGACTTGGCCCTCTCCCCAAGTATAAACAGTATAAAGAGTATTATCATAATCATAGAATAATGACACCCTGCCATACCCTTGTTCTCCGCTACCCGGATCATAATTTTCATTAACATATTCTGTAATATCTGAAGGCAGGCCGTCATCAGACCTTTCCGCGAAACGTTTCAGTAACCCGCTATCAGTATAATATTCTTCCCATGATTCAACTAAACTTGTTGTAAGATTTTTTCGAACTTTACTAATTAAACTTGGATCTGTTGGTGTTCCGGGTAATAAGTATGTGAATTCGTAATAATAATCATCTGTAATATTGTCAATACGATATAAACGGCCGTACCCTTCGCCGCTATCTTCATTTTGGAAATAATACTTAACGTTTTTACCATAAAATTCACTATTAGTATCATCAGGATTTTCATCTGGCGTTCCGTCCATATCAGGATCATTATCTTCAACTATTAAAGCTATCTGTATCCTTCCTGTAGTAGAGTAATACGTGTCAGTTTCTTTTACCGTAACACCATCTTCATCATATAAAATTCTTTGACGTGTTATCCATCCGTTAGTAGCGGTATCTAAATTCCATTTTTCATTTTTATGATCATATAAATACTTTATTCTTTTTTCTCCGCTAGCGACATCATTACGGATGTCAGAACCCACACTAGGAAGATATGTTCCGCTATATGTGTATAAAGTAACTTGACTTGCCCCCCAGTCATAAGTGGTATACGCGTTGTCTTCCGCCGAATAAGATAAGGATGTTCTTCCCAATTCATGTCCTAAATAATCTTCATCAATGTATTCAATAATATTGCCATTAGATTCCCAATCTCTTTTTAACAGTCCAGAACTATAATATTCTTCTCCTGATTCAATAGCGTCTGTTTCTAAATTCTTGCGGATATTACTCTGTATTGTATTGTCAGTAGGAATTTCAGAATTTTTATAAACTATTTCATAATAATAACCGTCAGTAATATTATCAATACGATAGACTCTTCCATAACCAGACCCCGCGTCTTCATCGTTATAATAATATTTTGTATGCTTACCAAAAAATTCTCCCACATTTGAATTAGACGCTTCTTCTTTTGTTTGCATACGTCCTGAAACAGAATAATATCCCAATTCACTAATAAGCGTCCAACCATTAGTACCAGTATTTAAATTTACATTTTCTCCATTATGCGTATAAACAGCGCCACTTATTTTTTGAGAAACATTCACGCCTTCCCTAAGCGGATCCGATAGATTAGTGCTATATTCACCGGCATATGTAATAACCGTAACATCTGTAACATCCCAATCATATGTTTTGTATTCACTTTCTGACGCGTCATATATCAAAGAAACTCTACCAACACCCTGCTCATTATAATCTTCATCCACATATTCTGTGGTATCTTCTGTATTGGCAACTTTACGTTTCAGTAAAGTCGAATCATGATAGCTGTATGAATACCCTTCTATCAGTTCGTCTGTCGCAAGATTTTTATTGGTGAAAGTATAATATCTATCGTCTTCTGGTGTTCCCTCATTTAAATATGTGTATTCGTAATAAAAATTATCTGTAATATTATCTATTCTGTAAATTCTCCCGATACCATTACCAGCATTTTCGTCTTTATAATAGTATTTAACATGTTTCCCGATAAATTCTCCAGCTAAAGATTCTGTTAATAATTCTTTAGTTTCCATTCTTATAGAAACATAATATTTATATTCTTCTAAAACAGTTACGCCATCAGTATCATAAAGCGTATTCTGTCTAATTAACCAATTATTTGTATTAGGCGCTAAATTAAGAGCGTCATTATTATGATCATATACATATTTCTCTGTCCTATCGCCTGTTACTGTTCCACTTTTCACATCAGCATAAAGACTTGTTGTATAAACACCATCATACACGTCTACTGTAACTTGAGTTTCTCCCCAATCATATGTTTTATATTCTTCCTCTTCTACATCGTAATATAATGTTGTTCTCCCATACCCGATACCGCCTTCCGCATCAATGACTACTACATAATTTTCATCTAAATATTCAGTGACATTCCCGTCCGCGTCTACTGAACGTTTTATAAGGGCTGAATCATAATATTCGTCCCATGAAATTATATTATCACTTGCATCTTTCTTGACTTTGCTTTTTATATCTAGCGCTGTAGCTGTTCCTTCATTTATATAGGTTATTTCATAATACCAACCGTCTGTTATGTTCTCTATCTTAACAAGTCTGCCAAATCCTTCTCCCGCGTCTTCATCATTGTAATAATATTTTACATGTTTCGCGTTAAACTCGCCTTCAGCTGTTTCATTAAGTAATTCTTTTGTTTCTAATTTTCCGGACGCGTAATATATGTACTCTTCATCCATTGCTACGCCATCCGCACCGTATACTGTACGTTGTCTTAATACCCATCCGTTTGTACCTGTATTTAAATCAATATTTTCTCCGGAATGATCATAAACATTAGTTTCTGTCCTGTCAGTTGTGTATACTCCATTTTGAATAGCGTCATACAATGATGTTGTATATACCCCATCATAAAGATCCAACGCAACTTGCGTCTCGCTAGTAAGCCAATCATATGTTTTATATTCTGTATTAGCAAAATCATAGTATAATGCGGTTCTTCCATAGCCGATACCGCCTCCAGCGCCTAAATCTACAACTACAAAATTTTCATCCAAATACTCTGTCACATTTCCGCTTTCAGCTACCGAACGTTTTATAAATGTTGAATCATAATATTCATCCCATGAAACGATCTCATTATCTAAATCCTTTTTCACTTTACTCTTTATATCTAACGCTGAAGCAGTACCTTCATTTAAATATGTTATTTCGTAATACCAGCCGTCTGTTATATTTTCTATTTTTTCAAGCCGTCCCAAATTCCCTTCTCCCTCTCCATCAGAATCCTCATCTTTGTAATAATACTTTACATGTTTCGAGTTGAATTCTCCTTCAGCTGTTTCAGTTAATAATTCTTTTGTTTCTAATTTTCCAGAAGAGTAATACGTGTATTGTTCTATCATTGTCGCGCCATCAATATCGTATACTGTTCTTTCTCTCAACACCCAATTATTTGTTTCTGTATTTAAATCTAAATTTTCTCCATTATGGTCATAAATATTAGTCTCTACTCTATCTTCTGTCACTACGCTACTTCTTATTTCGTCATATAAATTTATTGTATAAACCCCATTATAAAGGGCTACTGTTACTTGTTCATTTTCCCAATAATATGTTTTATATGCTGTATTTGCCGCGTCATAATATAACGCGATTCTGCCATACCCAATCCCCCCGACATCCGATATAATTGGCGCAAAATCTTCATCTAAATATTCCGTAACATTCCCATCTTCGTTTACTGAACGTTTTATCATAGATGAATCATAATACTCATTCCACGAAATTACAGAATTGTCGCTTAAGTTTTTCTTAACTTTGCTCTTTATTTCTCCGGCTAGAGGCGTTTCCGGTGTTATATAGGTTATTTCATAATACCAACCGTCTGTTATATTTTCTATTTTTTCTATTCTACCGAATCCGCTACCCGCGTCTTCATCTTTGTAATAATACTTTACATATTTCGCGTTGAATTCTCCTTCAGCTGTTTCATTAAGTAATTCTTTTGTTTCTAATTTTCCGGACGCGTAATATATGTATTCTTCATTCATTGTTTCGCCGTCCGCGCCGTATAAAGTTCTTTCTCTCAATACCCAGCCATTTGTGCCTGTATTTAAATCTAGTCCTTCATTATTATAATCATAAATATTTGTTTCCAATCTATCCTGAGTTACCACGCCATTTAAAACATCTTCATATAAAGATGTTGAATATACTCCGTCATAAAGCCCAACAGTAACTTGAGTGTCTTCCCAACTGTATTTTTTGTATTCTGAATTTTCAGCGTCATAAGATAAAATAATTCTTCCGTAGCCGACACCGCTACCATTAAAATTTACGACTACATAATTCTCATCTAAATATTCTGTAATATTGCCGGTTAAATCTACAGACCGTTTTATAAGTGCCGAATCATAATATTCATCCCATGACATGATTTCATCCGTATCGCTATTCTTTTTTACCTTACTTTTTATATCAGTAGCAGTAGATGTCTCCGGCGCTAAATATGTTATTTCGTAATACCAATTGTCTGTTATATTTTCTATTTTTTCTACTCTGCCCATACCATTACCGGAATCTTCATCTTTATAATAATATTTAACATGCTTTCCGTTTAATTCGCCTTCTTCTGTGCTAGAAAATATTTCTCCTGTATATAATTTTCCTGATTCATAATAGATGTAATCTTCAAGAACGGTTTCCCCATCAGTATCATAAATTTTCTCCCGCGCGATAATCCAGCCGTTAGTGCCAAGGTCTATATTAAACATTTCATCATTATGCGTATAAACAAAAGTTTTGGTTCTTTCCGTGGCTACAACATCGCTTCTTAAATCACTATCAATTGCCGGAGCATATTCACCCTCATACTCGTTTAATGTTATTTGGGAATTATCCCAATCATAAGTTTTATAGATTCCATTCATCGCGTCATACTGAATAGAAAGTCTCCCTATTCCATTTCCATTCCAATTTTCATTTAAATATTCGTTACAACTTCCGCTACCTGTCTCCCATTCTCTTTTTGCTAATCCTGAATCATAATATTTTCTAACCATAGCTCCAGAGATTGTTCCATTATTGTCTCCAATACTATCAGTTAACTCGCTGTCAAGAACTGACACATCGTTCCACTCTCCATTTAAATCATCAGTAAAATCATTTCCGCCTAAAAAATCCATTATTTCAGTTGAAGTAAATCCTCTTCCATATAACCTAAAATCAGAAATATCGCCTTTAAAATTATATTGTTCATTAATATAACTTCCTAAATAAATACCATCGGCAAAACTCACGTCAGTTAAATCAGCACTGCCGCCTTTTTCACAAATACCGTCTATGTATAAACTTATACCTTCTGAACGGTTCATTACGCCTACAATATGATGCCACTCGCCATCAGCGACTATCGTACTCCCTTGAAACCATGTTGATCCAAAAGTCATGCTAAGCTTTTTTTGATAAATTTCCGCGTAAACAATAGCGCCGGAATTAGTGTCATTTCCTGAAAAAATCATATATTCGCCGTCATCGGTAACACTACTTTTTATCCACGTTGAAAACGCAAAATCATTAACTCCCGGATCTAAATTTGAATCATTATTTATTAAAACATAATCATCTACGCCGTCAAAATAAAGCCCGCCATTAGGCAAACTTTCTTCAGCGATACCGCCAACCCAAGTAGCGCCGTGAATTACCGCGGTATTCCCGTTTCCACTCGCGTCGCTTAATTTTATTCCAACGCCGGGTGTGCCGTTCCAATCCGACACTAAACCGTTAGTGATATTTTCTCCGCCGTATAATTTCGCTATATCAGTCTCGCTTAAAACGCGATTAAATAAACGTGTTCCCGAGATATCTCCATCAAAATAATATCCGCCGCCGTAATATTTTCCAAGATATGTATCTCCGCTAAAAATGATGTTAGATGATTCAGGAGAACCGCCAGACTCACTTACTCCATCAATAGAAATAGTAATCCCTTCATCTCTTTTTATCGAAGCGACTACATAATGCCAATTCCCGTCAGCTATATTTTGGCTGGACTGAAACCATGTAGAACCGACAGACATACTTAAAGTTTTTTGATATAATTCTAAATATACAGGAATAGAACCATCGCCTGAAAAAATCATATGTTCGCCATCATCTGTGACACTTGTCCTAACCCATGTTGCTATTGAAAAATCTCCTGTGCCGAAATCAAGGCTGTCATTTGTCCCACAATTAACATAATTAGTCTCGCCGTCATAATTAAGATATGTTTCTGGAGTATCAGGAGTAACCGCGGACACATCAAAAGCGCCGTGTATAGTCCCGTCATTTCCATTATTAGTCACATCTTTTAATGTAGTACCAGTTTCATTAATATCCGCCCAATTAGCGATAAGTCCATTGGAAACAGTCCCAGCGCCGTGTATACTCATGATTTCATCACTATCCAATGACCGATTAAATAATCTTATATCCCCTAAACTGCCGTTAAAATTATATCCATTACCTAAATAATTACCTATATAAACACCATTACCAAAATTCAATGAACTCTGATCGCCGTTACCGCCTTGTTCCGCGAACCCGTCAATATAAATAGTCATGCCATTAGTTCTATCCATAACCGCGGCAACATAATGCCATTCGCCGTCTGCTATATTTTTACTAGATTGAAACCATGACGAGCCAACAGTAAAACTAATTCTTTGCTGATAAATTTCCAAATACATAACTGAATCTCCGCCAGCGGAATATATCATGTATTCACCGTCATCTGTGACACTTGTTTTAACCCATCCAGTTATAGTAAAATTCTCTGTACCTAAATCAAGAGTTCCGCTATTACCTAATTCAACATAATCATCCACGCCGTCAAATGTCAACGAAGTTTCAGGAGAACTGGGAGTAATCCCGCCTTCCCATATCGCGCCACTAATTACAGCATCATTATTATTTTCTGAAATATCATCTAACAGACTGCCTGTCCCCGGCATGCCGTCCCATTTCCCAACAATAGAATCATTAACATCTACCCCATATAATAAACCCGACACTTCATACGCGTTAAACGCTTTATTAAAAATTTGAGTATTACCTATATTCCCTTCCCAACCGTACCCTCCGTAAGCGTATTTCCCAAAAAATACTCCATCAGTAAAACTAATATCATTCGTATTCGCACCTCCGCCAGTTTGGGAAATTCCGTCTACATATAAAGTAATACCTGAATCTCTATCTGCTACACCCACAACATTATGCCACTCACCATCAGCTATAACCATATCAGATTGAAACCAAGTAGAACCTACTGTCATGCTAAGTTTCTTCTGATACATTTCCATATAAACAGTTTCACTGCCGGCTCCGCCGCAATAAATCATGTATTCGCCATCATCTGTCACGCTTGTTTTAACCCATGTTGAAATTGTAAAATCATTTGTCCCAAAACTTAAACTCGCGTCAGTTCCTAAATTCACAAAATCATTACCGTCAAAAACAAGTGAAACATTGGGAGAAGATTTAACAAGCCAATTAGCTCCGCCAATAGAACCATCATTATTACCCGCGTTATCCGCGATAGTCTCCCCTGAACCTTCATTTATATTCCATCTGGATATTACATTATCAGTCACTTCCAGCCCATTATATAATTTTATAGCCTCGGCACCTGAAAGCGCTTTACTATAAATACTAGTAGATCCTATAACTCCATCCCAGTTATATCCGCCTCCGCTATACTTTCCTAAATAAACATCACTAGTAAATTGTAAATTTGTATTTTCCGCGCTACCGCCTGAATATTCTTCGCCGTCAATATATATTTTTATACCTGTATCCCTATCCGCGACTCCCACAACATGATGCCAAGCACCGTCGGCTATTTCTTTATCAGCCTGAAAATATGTGGAACCAACTGCTAACCCTATTTTTTTCTGATACATCTCCATATAAACATAACCAGTCCCATGCGCTGAATAAATCATATATTCGCCGTCATCTGTAACAAGCGTTTTTACCCAAGTAGATATAGTAAAATCACTCGCGCCAAAATCTAAACTCGCGTCGCTTCCTAAATTCACAAAATTGCTTGACCCGTCAAAATATAACGCGACATTCGGTTCCGCGACAGTTACATCCCATGACGCGCCTTGCAATATCCCGGCGCTCTGACTTATTGTCTCGCTTACTGTATTTCCTATTCCTTCTTGCGTCTTCCATTCCGCGGAAAGCCCGTCTGTCACTTCCGACGTAGCCTGAAATAAAGAATTTACTTCGTTACTATTTATAACGCGGTTATATATTTTTGTATCCGCTAATTGTCCGTCCCATGTGTAAGGATATCCATTACCGCTGTATCTGCCTAAATAAAGATCACTTGTAAAACTTAAATCAGTAGCGTCCACTTGTCCCGCTCTAGTCTCTGCTACTCCATCAATATAAATAGTTATTCCGCTATCTCTATCCACAACACCGGCAACATGATGCCACTCGCCGTCAGCAACTACTGTGCTGGATTGAAAATAAGTAGAGCCAACACTCATACTTACTTTCTTTTGGTAGACCTCCATATATACAGGAACATTCCCATGAGCTGAAATCATCATATATTCAGCGTCATCCGTAACACTGGTTTTTATCCACATAGAGATGGAAAAATCTCCTGTTCCTAAATAAAAATTTTCTCCACTCCCTAAATCAACCGCGTCCCCGAGTTCATCAAAAAGTATAGAATTTAATGGACTAGCGTTAGCGCCTGTAACTATAGATAAAGCGAGCGCCGCCGTAAAAATAAATACCTTACAAAAATGTAAAACCTGTTTCATACAGCCTCCTACTAATTTTTTTTAGGATACACTTAAAATTTTGATTTAAAAAAAAGCTCGGCTTATAAGCCGAGCTTTTTATCATATTGAAATTTATAAAAACTATAAACAACCACGGAGTATTGCCGCGATATTATAGATTGAAAGACATGAGATAATATGAATATTAACCCGTTTTTTTTCATAAAAATATAAACAAAATTTTTGTGGGGTTAAGATATTATGGGATTACTTGAATATAAATATATCCGACCCACCCCGTATTGTCAAATTATTAACTGTATTCCTAAAATTTTATATAAAATTCCACTACATTCCTTTTTAAACCCCAAAACTACAATTTACAATTGTCAAATAAAGCTAAGACCTACGGCTAAACGCAATAAAAAATTTCAAATTTTTTATTTTTATGTTAGATTATCATTTAAATATAATCCAAAAAATATCTCAACAGAGAATAGCCGCCTGTTATAACCCTAAAATTACAATTTAAACGATACTTATGCTAAAAAAAAGAATTACAGCCATACTCCCAATAAAATCAGGAATCCTTGTTCAAAGTATAGCCTTTAATAAATACCTTCCTGTCGGAAAACCAGAAATAGCGGTAGAATTTTTGAATGAGTGGGGCATAGATGAAATTATAATACTTGATATCACAGCTACACTAGAAGGCCGAACGCCTGATTATGATATGATAAAAAGAATTTCAAAAAAATGTTTTGTACCTTTGACTAGCGGCGGAGGTATTAAAACAATAGAAGAAATGCGACTTCTTACTCATTTCGGCGCTGATAAAATCGCTATTAATAGTTCCGCTCTAAAAAATCCCGGTATAATAGAAAAAGCCGCGAAAGTTTTCGGGAGTCAATGCGTTGTGGTTTCCATAGACGCGCGCCCGGTAAGCACTGATTCATACGAAGTTTATTCAAATTCAGGGACTATAGCCACAGAAAAAACTCCCGCGGAATGGGCTCGGCAAGCTGAAAATTTAGGCGCCGGAGAAATTTTAATTAATTCAATTTCACATGATGGACAAAAAAAAGGTTATGATATAAATCTTATTAAAGCAGTAAGTAATACTGTTTCAATACCGGTTATAGCGTTAGGCGGAGCGGGAAACCCGCGTCATTTCTTAGAATGCGCGAAAGAAACAACCGCGTCATCTCTTGCCGCCGGAAACTTTTTTCACTTTACGGAACATAGCCCTATTACGTTAAAAGCATATTTAAAACAAAATAATATTTGTGTGCGATTAGATACTTACGCGGATTACAATGAATTAAACTTTGAAGAAGATACCGGCCGATTAAAAAAATTAAATGAAACATATTTTCAAAAATTAAGATTTGAATACCACACGGAAGAAATAATATGAAATATTGCAATAGATGTTTATATCCTGAAAATCATCCTCTCAATATAACGTTTGACGACAAAGGCGTTTGCTCCGGATGCAGAGTTCATGAAGAAAAAGACACACTCGACTGGCATGGCCGTTCTAAAAAATTAAAAAAAATTTTTGATGCGTACAAAAGCCCTTCCGGAAAATTTCATGACTGTATTATTCCGGTAAATGGCGCGCGCGATTCGTATTTCATAGTTCACACTGTAAAAAATATTTATGGGATGAATCCCCTTTTAGTAACATACAATAAACACTATAACACTAATTTAGGCATACGCAATTTGGCGTATTTAAGAACATTATTAGGATGCGATATTCTTAATTTTACGGTTTCGCCTAGCACTGCAAAAAAAATCACGCGCGTAACACTACGAGAATTCGCTAGTATTTATTGGCATTGCCTCGCGGGCGAAACTGTTTTTCCAGTCCAAACCGCCGTAAGATTTAAAATCCCTCTTATTGTCTGGGGCGTTCATCAAGGCTGTGACCAAGTAGGCATGTTTTCTCATCTTGATGAAGTTGAAATGACACGTAAATACCGTAAAGAACATGATCTTATGGGCCATGAATCTCAAGATATTTTAAAATTAGATTCATCCATTCTTAACGAAGGCGATACAACCCCTTTTGAATACCCGCATGACAAAGAACTTGAAAAAGCAGGTGTGAGGGGCATTTATTTAAGTAATTACATTCGATGGGATTCAAAAAAACAGCATGAAGATATGATAAAACTTTATGGATATGAAACGCGCGCCCAGCATAGAACATTCGACACTTATAACGACACGGACTCTTTTATTTATTCAGATTTACACGATTACATAAAATATCTTAAACACGGATACGGAAAAGCCGTTGACCACGCCTCACGCGAAATACGGCTAAAACGTTTAACACGCGATGAAGGAATAGCTCTTGCTTCAAAATATGAAAACATCCCTCCAAGCCCGCTCGGCGTTTCTTTATTCTGTGAATGGCTCGGAATAAGCGAAAAAGATTTATGGTTTTTTTTAGAACAAAAAAGAAATCTCAAGATATGGGAAAAAAATAGTTCAGGCGATTGGCGTATTAGCGATCACATACAAAACCACAAAATAGAAAAAGATATAAAAGCTAACGCTCTCACTAAAAAAGAAAATTGTGAATTCCAAATAACCCCGTCAAAAAATCCGCTAGAACAAGAAAATAAGTATGTCTTAGTGGCGCGAGGATTTCGTGACAGGTAAACTTAGAGTGTTGGCCCTCGCGCAAAATAAAAAAATTTTATTTTTTTTATTTTTGCGCGAAAACAATAATCCTGAAAAATGGCTTTTTTAGTTAACCCCGTGTCTTCCACGAAACTAAAAAAGCCGTTTTGCGCGAGGGCCAACAGTAACCCACTAAAAAAATATGGACCTAATAATAAGCCATAAAGACGCTGATTTTGACGCCTTAAGTTCTATTATCACGGTAAAAAAACTTTACCCGAACGCGAAACTTTTACTGCCCGGTTCCCAAGAAAAATCAGTAAGAAATTTTTTATCTCTCTTTAAAGACGAGATCCCTCTTGAAAATGAAAAAATATTTCCTTTCGATAAAGTCCAACGACTCATTATCGTTGATAACCGTCATAAAAATAGATTAGGAAAAGCAGGAGAACTTACCTTAAAAAAAAATATTACAATTCATATTTACGACCATCATCCACCTTCGCAGAATGACATAACCGGTGATAAAGATGTCTTTAAAGAAACCGGCGCGACGGTTACGCTCTTACTTGAAATACTTCAAAAAAAAAATAAATTTAATTTTACGCCATGGGAAGCTACTCTTATGCTTCTCGGCATATATGAAGAAACAGGCTCTCTTTCTTACAGAAACACTACCAAACTTGATATTGACATGGTAAGTAAACTTATTGAAAAAGGCGCTCAACTAAATACCGCGTCGTTATATCTAAATAGGGAACTCGACAACACTGAACTAAAAGCGCTTATCAATCTTATGGAATCAATAGAAGTTATAAACATGCACGGTATAAGAATCGCCTTCGCCGGAATTAGTAATGAAGATTTCGCAGGAGAAACAGGCGCTGTGATGCATAAATTGGAAGATGTTGAAAACTATCCTGTAATTTTCGCGATGTTCCAACATAAAGATAACATAAAAGTTTTAGCGCGGTCGCGTAATGAATTTATAGATGTCAACAAGCTATTAAGCCCCTTTGGAGGAGGAGGCCACGCGTCAGCCTCAAGCGCGCGATTCCACAATAAAACATTCGCGGATGTAAAAAATGAACTACTACTCGGAATAGAAAAATTTTTCAAACCCGACGCGCTGGTAAAAGACATAATGACACCTTGCTTAATGACCATCTTTCAAGATGAAAAAATAAATGATGTCCTGACAATATTTGAAAATAACGGATTAAACGGCGCTTTGGTGACGGATGAAACCGGCGCGTTAAAAGGCGTCATAACTAAATCAGACTTAAAAAAAGCTATTTATAGAAACATGGGGCATTCCCGAATTAAAGGCTATATGTCCATCAATCCCGTAACAATAAGCCCAAACGCGCCTGTTTATGAACTAGAAAAAATAATGAATGAAACAGGAAAAGGCTATATACCTGTAATGGACGGAGAAAAAATAAAAGGCGTCGCGGCAAGAATTGACGTATTAAAAAACATACACAAGAATTTATTCGATCCCAAACATAACAGCACTCCTAAATTTAAAAATGTGTCCAAACGAATGACAAAAATTTTACCGCAACACTTTATAAAACTTATCCGTGAAATAGGGATAGAAGGAGATTCACTAGGGGTTAATATTTTTTTAGTAGGCGGATGTGTCCGGGATATAATGATGGGCGTAAAAAATTATGATTTTGATATAGTCGTGGAAGGAAGCGCTATTCATCTGGCTGAAGTATTATCTGAAAAATTTCAATCAGCCTTAGTAGTACACAAAAATTTCGGAACAGCCAGCCTCGTAATGAAAAAACCTCCGTATTTAGAAAAAAATTCTTTCTCCCAAGAAAAATTCAAAATAGATATCGCGACTAGCCGCAGAGAAACATACGCCTCCCCCGGCGCTCTTCCCCGCGTGGAAGCAAGTTCTTTAAGATACGATTTATACAGACGCGACTTCACAATAAACGCTATGGCAATAAAAATAAACAGCGAAGATTTCGGATTTTTTATAGATTTTTTCGGAGGCATAAAAGACTTACAAAATAAAACCGTCAGAGTTCTTCATGATAAAAGTTTTATAGACGACCCTACTAGAATATTCCGTGCCGCGCGTTTCAGTGAAAGGTTCGGTTTTAAAATAGACAAACACACCGAATACCTAATACAGCACGCGGTAAAAGAAGACATGTTCACGCGCGTGGATAATCAGCGTATCCGTGACGAACTTATTTTAATGTTAAGCGAAAAAGTGCCATTTAGAGCCGTTTATAGGATGAAAAAGCTCGATGAATTAAAGTTCATACACCATTCTCTAAAAATAGGACGCTCGACTAAAAAATCATTTCTCGCAGTACATCGTATCATCTCATGGTATAAAAAAACCGCGCAGTGTACTACCTCTCCTTTAAAAGAATGGCTGATTTATTTTTTAATTTTAATAGACACTCTCACAAAAAAAGAAACAGAAGAAATAATAAAAAAATTTGTTTTTCCGGGAGATATAAATCACGCTATACATTTTAACGCTGAAAACTATATTTTAATCAAACGAAAACTTTCATCAAACCGCCCAATTTCACCAAGCAAAATTTATGAAATTTTAGAAAAAGCCGATTCCGAAGTTATTATTTCCGTTATCGCGAAACTCCCTAAAAACTCCCCCGCCATTAATCGTGCGAAAAAATTCATGAAATTTTATAGATTCATAAGACTTGAAATAACAGGAGACGATATAAAAAAAGAAGGCATCACGCCCGGTCCTATATTCCGCAGTATATTTAAAAAAATATTGGCGGAAAAACTCGACGGAAAAATTACAAATAAGCTTGATGAAATAACATTGATGAAGAAACTTATAGCGAACACGCGTGGCTAAATGTAATAAAATTTGTTTTACAGATTTTTACGAATTTAGAATTAATTTTAAAAACGATTTTGTTTACATGTCTCAATATAAAGCAATTCTACTTTTTTTCTAGCCCATGGGGTTCTTCTCAAAAACTTCAGGCTAGACTTAATACTAGGTTCATTATAAAAACACTTTATCCTAACAAAATAAGCCATCTTCTCCCAACCATAAAACTCAACAAGCTGGTTTAGCATCATCTCAAGCGTAACACCATGAAGAATATCTTTGAAGTCATTATCATTAAAATCCGACAAAAATTCCCCCTTCATCCCGGATTTTGCAATAGACTTCGAGAAAAATGGCCTAAATTTTTGATAATACAAGGCTTGCGAGCAAAAATGACGAAAGCGTATTCTCTGTAATACACTAAGGATATTTTTGTGAGCATAACGAGTAGTATCAAAAATTTGTAATCACTAAGCGGATGGTAATAAACTTTTATGTGTCCTTTTGCCCCCATCTTACCATTCCCTCGGAAAGCGTGAATCCATG
>JYNY01000174.1 GCA_000954095.1 Candidatus Omnitrophus magneticus
AGAGAAATTGTAAATGGACTAGAAATAAATAATTCTAAGTTATACCATTTAGGATTATCGCCTGTTAAACGTTCTACGTTAGCAGATGCGAATAAAATAAGAAGTTATCAAATTTATGAATCATTATTTTACAAGATACTTTCCCAATGCAAAGATTTAACTCCGAAACATAAATTTCGTTTTAAGAATCCGCTATATACGATTGACGCTTCCACAATTGATGTATGTCTGGCTACATTTTCATGGGCGAAATTCAGAACTAAAAAAGGTGCTGTAAAAATACACTGCTTATTTGACCATTCATGAGTAAGTCACGATGTTGCAGTGATAACTGAAGGGAATATTTCTTATAAAAAGATAGATAAGGTGAAATTAATCCCAAACACTACAGTTGAAACCCAAATTTTATAACTTTTTTAGTAAAAAATCATAATCATATTATTTTTTTATGCTTAGTTAACGACTGT
>JYNY01000175.1 GCA_000954095.1 Candidatus Omnitrophus magneticus
ATTATCAAACGCCATGGGAGGTGTATTACGGGATAAAATTTTGCCAGCCATCACAAGGAAACTCTTTGAGTTTACCGTAAAAATTTTATACTGTTTACTCGGATGGCTGGTTTTGAGATTATTAACCAAGAACGTGTGGATACTGGCGTTCTGGAGACAAGATTGTGGATAACCCCAAAGCGGTTACCCACAACTTGTCATCCATCACTTGTATAACTGTTACACAGTTATACACAGTCTCCACACTTACTACTACTATATTTATGTTTACAAAAATAAACAGACCAGAAAAAGGAGGTATATCTTACAAGAAAAAAATAGATAAGGTGGAAATCTTAAAAATTTTTTTCACCTTAAATTTGTTTAATTTTGGTCTGGACAAGGGAAGCATTATACCGCTTAGTGATTACAAAATATTTGTATAATTTTCTCAGGTTTAGGGCGTTGTATAATAAGTTATTGTCATCCTGATAACAAAGTATCTCTCAGATTTATGGAGGGGTTGAACAACAAAATTCGTGTAATTCAGCGTAGAGCTTACGGTATTAAAAATCAAGAATATTTATGACTAAAAGTTTTAACTTCTTTTATAAAAAAAACCAGAAGAAAAATAATTATTTTACCAACACTAAAACCGAAAGACTCAATAATAATATGCACTGCGCGGATGTTTTCTTTCAGTTTCTTTTACTCTTAACGTGAACTGTCTTGTTTTTGCGATAAGGATTTATTCACAGAAATTTTTCCAATCATAGAGTAATCTTTCAAAAAAATTTCAAAAATAGCTCTATCAGTTATTTTATATTGTTCTTTTTTTTTCAGCCGGCGTTTAGTAGAGACTATATCAATTTTCCCAAATGCCTGAAAAACCCCCCGAATAGCACTATACTCACCTTTTATCAACCAATATACTAAACGAACAGGAAGAAAAAAAATATGTTCCATCCAATACCTTAAACCGGTAATATTTTTCCAAAAAAATAAAAGAGTATTTCTAGAATCTATAGAAGAAACACCGTTTTTACCAAAAGTTTTATTAAATGTCTCTCCACCTTTATGATATATAATTTACTCCGGCTCATAATAACATTTAAATCCATTTTTCCACTACCTAAAACATATATCTGAATCTTCCAAAATGCAGAGAGGATATAAAGCGGCATGCCCGCTGCCACTCTTATCGAAAATATCTTTTACTGAGGCCATATATACCGCACAACGTAGCTAACGCCATAGAAAAATGAAAAAGCCCGGCG
>JYNY01000176.1 GCA_000954095.1 Candidatus Omnitrophus magneticus
TATTTTTCTGAAATCTTATCCCACCTGTATGGATTCCTGCTTGCGCAGGAATGACGGAATGGAAAACGAGAATGACTGGGACAATTATCAAGCGCTTAGTGAATACTGCAAATTTGCATTAGAAAAAACTCAGGGTATACTTTTAACATAAGTATGTTTTAATTCCTAACATTTCCATATATTTCAAATCATTAGGAGTATTTTAAATATGATTGCCGTCATTCCATTGGAACTGAAAAACAGGTTAAAAAATTTTATAACAGATAGAAGCGGCCTCTACTTTAGAGACCATGAAATAAAAAACTTAGAAGAAGCGATTAGTTTACGAATGAAAATATACGGTTTCGAATCCCCTGTCACTTATTACAATTATCTGACAACAGGTGAAAAAAAAGAAGATGAATTCAGAGAACTTCTTAATATTCTCACCGTAAATCATACCTATTTTTTTAGAGATACCGCGCATTTCAATATCCTAAAAAATAAAATACTGCCTGAACTAATAAATAAAAAATCGGCAAACTGTAAAAATGAAAAACCTGTAATAAAAATATGGAGCGCGGGATGTTCCACTGGAGAAGAACCATACACTATCGCTATGTTAATAAAAGAACTTCTCGGTAGCAGGGAAGATATTCAAATAAAAATTATTGCCACAGACGCGTCATTAAACGCGCTTGAAAAAGCGCGAAAAGGAGTATATCGAGACTCTGCCGTAAAATACATGAATGAATTTTATTTGAAAAATTATTTTACAGTAAAAAATGACGCCGCGGGCAACGAAATTTATGAAATTATCGACGAAATAAAAAACATGGTTGATTTTTCATATTTCAATCTAATGGACGATATATACCCTAAAGAATTCGATATGATTTTTTGTCGAAACGTAGTCATATATTTTGAATTTCAAACTATTGTCAATGTAATGACTAAAATTCATTCAAGCCTTTTAGATGATGCGTACCTTTTTATAGGTTACTCAGAAAGTCTAAATTTTATGCGTGATAAATTTTCTATGGTTATAGATAATGACGCGCTCTATTACAAAAAATTTAATACAACTAAAAACACAGTAAACAAAACAATAGAAAAAATATCGGATTCTTTCAGTAAAATTTTTAATGATCTTAATATACACCCTAAAATAACAGACGCTAAACCTCATGATAAAAAAACCTATGAAACAAAAGAAAACGAATGGTCATTAGATTTTAGGCCAAAAGCCCCTGAAATTTCAGATACCGGTTACTACGATGAAACCCGAAAAACTTCTAATCTGTCATATCCAATATATCAAAACACTCAAGAAATGCTGGGCTTAGCAAAAAATCATATCGCTGAAAAAGAATACAATAAAGCCACAAATCTTTTAGAAGAAATTCTAAAAAAAGAAAAAAATTCTGTAGAAGCACTGCCTCTTTTAGTAGAAATTCTTATAAATCAAGGAAAAATGGAACTCGCCCGTCAGAAATTATCTCTTCTATACGCAATAAATCCTTTATTTCCGCCGGCTTATTATTTTTCGGGATGTATTCATGTGGAAGAAGGAAAAATTGATAAAGCTAAAGAAAATTTCAGAAAGGCTTTATATCTAGATAAAAATTTTTTAATAGCGCGCATATATTTAGCGCATATATATAGAGAAAAAGGCGATTTTAATGAAGCAATAAAAGAATATAGAAACACTCTTAAAGTATTATCCCTAGAACCCGCGGAAAAAATAGTGCCGTATAGCGGTGGATTTTCTGTAAGCGCTATTATGGGGATATGTAGAGATAATCTAGAAAGGCTGAAAAATACTATATGAAAATGGCTATATTTGAAGTAGATAGAAGATGGTATGGCATGGATATTTCTTTTATACGAGAAATTTCACGGATGCGAGAAATTACGCCTGTCCCGGAAACAGAAAAATATATGGAAGGCGTCATAACGCGCGAAGAAAAAGCTATACCTGTTTTTAATTTAGCTAAAAAATTCGGAAATATTAATACTACATCTTCTGCCAATAAATCCAACCGAATAATTTTAACAGAAAATGATAACAAACTAACCGCGTTCCTTGTAGACAAAGTTATAGATATTATAAATATAAAAGAACCGGAGATTATAAAAATTGATCAAGAGTTTAATGAAACAGAGTGTTTTAACGACGGATTAAAAATAAATGATAAGTTTATATTGCTTATAAACTCTAAAAAATTATTAGAAAATATCCGTACTCATAAAAATATAGAGGTCTACTCCCCTACTATCCCAATCAAGACAGAAGAAAAATCAAAAAATATGGAGAAAACTAAACATGGCGAATAACGTTTTAAATGCTAACCCGAACCAGAAAATTTCAGAAAAATTCCGTGTTTTTGTTTTTAGTATAGGGAAAGAAAACTATTGCGTGGATATTCGCGACATAAAAGAAGTCCTCTTATTTTCTGAAGTAACTCAAGTTCCTAACACTCCTAATTTCGTTATAGGTATTTCAAACCTACGCGGAGAAGTTATATCAATAATTGATATCCGCGAATTTTTAGGAGTAAACTTTCACATAAAAAATAAAAATAACCGTATCGCGGTCACTGATATTACAGGAGAAAAAATAGGGTTTGTAATAGATGAAATAAAAGGCATCGCGGATTTAAAACCGGATGATATACAACCTGTAATAATGACTGTATCTGACTCTATAGCCCGCGTTACTAAAGGGCATATAAATTACGGGGATGATGTCTTAGGTTATTTGGATTTAAATAAAATTTTAAAATGCGAAAAAATAGAAGTTTTACGAAAAGGAGTTTAAAAGTGAAGATAAATATAGGAACAAAACTTATCGGCAGTTTTTTTATTGTGGCTGTTATCTCTGTTGTAATAGCGCTTACCGGAGTTTTCGGAATGAAAAAAATAATGCGTGACATGGACACAATAACAAACACATCATGGCCGGCGGCTGACGCTGTAATGGAAATGAAAATAGCATTTCTCAATAAAAGCCACGCGCATAGCAGTATTTTAGAAGGCCAACTTGAAGAAGCAAAAACTTTATGGGATGACGCGGACAAAAAATTCACACATGAACTCGCTAGGCTTGAAAAAATAGGAATATTACCTAAAAATGAAATTGAAAATATTACAAATTTAAATTTAACTTTAAACAGCACTTTTGACGGTATGGTTTCTTCATATAAAAAATACACAACGCTTTACGAAGGCTCGGAAGTAATAAAAGATTTTAAAAACATGCTTAATTCTGCAGAAATGCAACGTTTTGACGACGTTGTTGAAAACCTATCGCCTATATTTTCAAAAGCTGAAGATGCAATTACAAAAGAAATGGAAAACACAGTATCAAATACTTATCAACACGCCAATAACGAAAAATCTTTTCTATTGTTCCTTCTTATAACAGGATTTATTCTTGGGATGAGTATAGGCGTTTTTATAACTACTGATATTAAAGGCGCGTTATACAAACTAATGAACGCGGCTAATTCTGTAGGTAAAGGTGATTTTTCTCAAAAATTAAAATTAGAACGTCAGGATGAAGTAGGAATTTTAGCCGACACCTTCAACATAATGGTTAATAATCTACGCGGAATGATAGTAAAAACACAAGACGCGGTTAATAAAATTACTTCTAGCGGAAGTGAAATATTATCAGCTACCCAACAACAGGTCTCAGGCGCACGGGAACAATCTTCTGCTGTTTCAGAGACTACGTCAGCCGCAAAAGAACTTTCCATGACTTCCGAACAAGTCGGCGAAAGCATTAAAAAAGTAGCGCAAGCGGCAGGACACGCGATGAACGGGATGAAAACGATAAAAGATGCTCTTGGAAAAACAAATAAACTTATATCTTCTCTCGGAGAAAAATCTGAAAAAATAGGTAAGATTACAGAACTTATAGATGATGTCGCTGATCAAACAAATCTCTTAGCCGTAAACGCTTCTATTGAAGCGGCGCGCGCCGGAGAACAAGGAAGAGGGTTCAGCGTTGTCGCAGATGAAATAAGAAAACTCGCGGATTCTTCAGCAAAATCCACAAAAGACATAACATCGTTAGTTGAAATTATACAACACGAAATATCGAATTCAGTTATGGCAATGGAACAAAGTGTTTTAAGCGTGGAAGAAGAAGTCAGGCTCGCGGAAGAAACCGCTGAAAGGTCTAAAGAAATAGCCATGAGCGCGTCGCAACAAATAACAGGCGCTAAACAAATTGCCGAAGCTATGGCTAATATAGATGAAACCATGAAACAAATCGCTATAGGCGCTCAACAGTCGCAGACTGCCACAACGCAACTGACAGATTTAGCAAATGAACTTAAAGGAACCATACGCGGATTTAAAATAGCGTAAATAATAACCATACTCACGCAAAATAAAAAATAATTCAGGAGGACAGATAAATGCGGTTAACAGCTGAAAAAACTATAACACTAGGATTTGCTATTGTAATAAGTGTTCTTATTTTAATCACAGTATTAGGGATTAAAGGGATGTCTGATATAAATAAACAAATTAATTCCGTTAAACATAAATACTGGCCAACGGCTGATTCTGTAATGGAAATACGTATAGGATTTTTAAATAAACTTTACGCGCGTAATCTTTATTTAAACGGAAAAAACGAAACGGCTGAAACTTTATTAAAAGAAACTGATTATAACTTTACAGAAAATTTAAACAAATTAATAAAAAGCCGTATGCTAGAAGATGACATCATAAAACAATTATCTGTTTTTAACAGCCGCTTTTCAAAAATAATAAAAGACTCTATCAGTTTTAAAAATAATACAAATACCGCAGAAACAATAGAATCAATTGTTCCACTTTCCGAGAATCTATCTATATCAAAAATAAATGATGAATTTGAAGACTTATTTTCTGAAATCGGGCCTTTTCTTGAAAACCTTGAAGAAAAAACACTTTCTAATATGGATAGCGCTATGGATTTAGGCCATATGCAAAGCCAAAAATCTAAAAATGCACTGATTATTTTTTCATCTATAGGATTATTATTCGCTATTCTTATAACAGGACTGGTTATAATCGGAATCCGTAAAATAGGAGGACAACTTTCTTTAGCCTCAAACCAGCTTACTTCATCAGGTAGCGAAATACTTGCCGCGGCCCAGCAACAGGCCGCTGGCGCGCGTGAACAGTCCTCTGCCGTATCAGAAACTACATCTGCCGCGAAAGAACTTTCAATGACATCGGAGCAAGTAGGCGAAAATATTAAAAAAGTAGCGCAAGCGGCAACCCATGCTATGAGCGGAATGAAAAACATAAAAGAATCTATTGGTAAAACAAATAAACTAATTTCGTCTCTCGGAGAGAAATCAGAAAAAATAGGAAAAATTACAGAACTCATAGATGATGTCGCGGATCAAACAAATCTCTTAGCTGTAAACGCTTCTATTGAAGCGGCGCGCGCCGGAGAACAAGGAAAAGGTTTTAGCGTTGTCGCCGATGAAATACGAAAACTCGCGGATTCTTCGGCAAAATCCACAAAAGACATCACATCACTAGTTGAAATTATACAGCATGAAATATCCAATTCAATTATGGCGATGGAACAAAGTGTTGTGAGCGTAGACGAAGAAGTCAGGCTCGCGGAAGAAACCGCTGAAAGGTCTAAAGAAATAGCGATGAGCGCGTCGCAACAAATAACAGGAGCCAAACAAATTGCCGAAGCTATGGCAAATATAGATGAAACTATGAAGCAAATCGCGGTTGGCGCCCAACAGTCGCAAACGGCTACAGGGCAACTAACAAATCTTGCCGCAGAATTAAAAAATTTCATGAAACTTCTTAAATAAATACGCGTTAATCTAAAACTTAAAAAAAACTACGGCTGAATAACGCGGATAAAGGATATTATGGCAATTGATAAATCAAAATTTTTAGAACAATTTAAATCTGAAACAGCGGAACATCTTCAAAATTTAAATCTGGGCCTTTTAAAACTTGAAAAATCCCCTTCTGATGAAATATGCCTAAAAGAAATGATGCGCGAGGCCCATACAATTAAAGGTTCATCATTAATGATGGGTTTTAAAAATATTTCAGATATAGCTCATATAATGGAAGATGGCTTGGAAAAAGCATTAAACGGCAAACTAACGCTCGGCAAATCCCAATTTGATATTTTGTTTAAATGCCTTGACCATATTGAACCCTTGTTAGGTTCTACCGAAGAAAATCAAACAAAATCAGAATCTATAGAAAATCTTTCAAAAGAAGCTATGAAAAACTTTTTGGATACTCAAAAAGAAATTAACGCGCTTGAAAAAAATATAGAAATTATTTCACAAAAAGCGCCTGCCTCTGAATATATTCCACCTAAAGAAAAAACCATTGATAAAATTATTGTTAATAATGATGGGAAAAAATCATTACCTGAAGAAAATACTACCGCCGAAATTAATAAAAAAATATCTTACGATGAAAGTATAAGAGTTACCACTAACAAGCTGAATAAATTAGTTAATAATGCCGGTGAACTTGTAACAGCTAAAATTCGGCTTAATGATATAGTAAAAAAAATAGAGACTCAATCTGAACACATTGAAACTTTAAGCGACTCATTTTTAAAACTTCTAAAAGATTTAAAAAATACATCTGAAACAATAGATTTCCTTTCTTCTTCAATACAAATGGAAATAATGAAAGCCCGCATGCTTCCTGTATCGGCGATTTTTAACACATTCCCTAGAGCCATTAGAGATCTCGCTATAGAAAAAGGGAAAAAAATAAATTTTGAAATAAAAGGAGAAGAAACACAGCTCGATAAAGCAATTCTCGACGAAATAAAAGAGCCGCTTATACATCTCCTGCGAAACGCGGTTGACCACGGCATTGAAAAACCTGAAGAACGATTTAAAAAAAATAAAAATGAAACAGGCACGATTATACTATCAGCATATCAAGAAGGGTCGCAGGTTATCATAGAAACATCAGATGACGGAAATGGAATAAACCATGAACAAGTTAAAAAAATAGCAATACAAAATAATCTTATAAGTAAAGAAAAAACGCATGAACTCTCTACAGAAGAAATTTATCAATTTATTTTTTCGCATGGATTCAGCACAAAAGAAGAAGTATCCGACATTTCAGGAAGAGGCGTAGGGCTTAGCGTGGTAAAAGATACTATCAATAAATTAAAAGGAAGATTAGAAATCAAGTCCTCCCCTAACGGAACTACTTTTATTATGCGGCTTCCGCTTACTCTTGTCATAACTGAAAGCCTTATTGTTTCTTCTGGAACAAGCGCATTCGCGATTCCAATAGATTCAGTAATAGAAACTATAAGAATCCAGAATGAAGATATAAAAACCATTGAATCAAAAAACGCTATTAAACTACGAGGCCGTGTAATTCCGGTAGTGAATATAAGCGAAATTTTTAATTTGCCAAAAAAAGGGATCATGGAAAAAAAATTCTTTCCAGCGGTAATTATTGAAAGAGACGGGAAAAAAGCCGCTATAATTGTGGATGAAATGCTGGGGAGACAAGAAATTATCGGTAAAGGCATAGGCGAACCATTAAAAAACATTTCACATGTAGCAGGGGCCACAATACTAGGTAGCGGGAAAGTAATTTTAATATTGGATGTACATTCTCTCGTTGACAAAATCGGAGCCGGATACACGCGTGTACCCACGCCTAAAACAAATAAAGAGCGTTCGGCACGCGCTAAAAAAAATATACTTTTGGCTGAAGATACCATGAGTACTGCTCTTCTGGAAAAAAACGTACTCGAGTCAGTTGGATACTCAGTTGTCATAGCACGTGATGGGAAAGAAGCCCTTGATAGAGCAACTAACGAAAATTTTGATATAATAATCAGCGATGTTCTCATGCCTGTCATGAATGGTTTTGAACTAGTAAAAAATTTAAGAAAAAAAGATTCGTATAAAAATACGCCTATAATAATAGTAACTACCCGCGAATCTGAAGAAGACAAAAAATACGGCTTAGAAAGCGGTGCTGACGCGTATATTTTAAAAAGTGAATTTACATCAGATTCATTCCTAGAAACAATAGAACGATTAGCAGGATAAGCCAATAGCTTTCAAATAAAAATTTAATGGAGAAACATGACTCCCCTTATAAAAGTTTTGATTGTAGACGATTCTTCATTCATGCGCGAAACAATCAAAGCCTCCCTATCCGCTGACCCCTCGATAGAAATAATAGGCGAAGCATCTAACGGCAGGGACGGTATACGAAAAGCGTTATCTCTCAACCCGAATGTTATTACTATGGACCTCAAAATGCCTATAATGACCGGCATTGACGCGATAGAAAATATAATGGAAAATAACCCAATACCAATAATAGTAGTAAGTTCATGCGAAGATGATGTAATAAAAAAAGCTCTCGATATAGGAGCTATGGATTTTGTCACACCTTCCATGGGTATAAAAGAATTAACACGCGACCTAATTGAAAAAATAAAAATAGCTTCACGCGTAAGGCCTTTCAGGAGAAGAAAATTTAAAAAAGAAATATTAAATAATAATCAATCCGCGCCTACTATTTTTGAACAAAAAAATGATACAAAAAAAATAATAGTAATAGGCGTGTCAACAGGCGGGCCGCAGGCTTTACAAGAAGTATTCCGTGGAATACCAAAAGAATTTTCAGGAGGTATTGCTGTTGTTCAGCATATTTCAAAAGGGTTTATACACGGCCTCGTAGAATGGTTAAAGGGAATAAGTAATATTGAAATGAGAGTGGCAAAAGAAGGCGATAAAATAGAAAATGGAACGGCTCTCTTCGCGCCTGATAACGCGAATATGCTGATTGGACGAGACGGCCGTATTATCTTAAAAGAAGACACTACTAAATCTATGTTACATGTTCCGGCTATTGACGAATTAATGAAATCCGCGTCAAATTCATTTGGCTCTAACACTATCGGCATTATTATGACCGGCATGGGCCAAGACGGTGTTGAAGGCATAAAAACAATAAAAAATAACGGTGGATTCACCTTAGCTCAGGATAAAGAAAGTTCAATAATATACGGCATGAATAGGGTCGCTATTGAAAAAGGATATATCAATAAAATTGTTTCGCTATATGATATCGCGGAAGAATTGGTAAATATCACTAGAAAATAAATATTGCAAACTTTTCAGTGTTACATCAGACGAAAAACACCTAAACCCAAAAACTGTATTTCACTATAGCGAATAATACGAATCTCTGCGGCTAATAGGAGGATTATAATGAACAAAAAAATTCTTATAGTTGACGATAGTAAAACCGCTTTACTTATGATGAAAACTTTATTTGAAGAAGAATCTTATGAAGTTCATTCCGCTGAAACAGGCCAAGAAGGCGTAAGATTATCAGAAAATGTACACCCTGACATAATAATTTTAGATACTATACTGCCCGACATAGACGGCTTTGAAGTATGCAAAAAAATAAAATCTCAAAGCACGAATAATATGCCTAAAATTATAGTTATGACCGGCTCAATAGACGCGGTGGATGCTTCTAAAGCTAAAAAATCAGGAGCAGACGACTATATTGTAAAGACATCGGATTTTTCATATTTATTGAATTCTGTTAAATCTATTGTTTAACCCGTAAAAAAAGGAATAAAAAATGAATAACAAGAATACCGAAATAGATATAACCAACGTTCAAGAAGACAGACATATTGTTCTAGCGTCTGAAATTCAATCTTTAAAAAAAGAGCTCGAAGATTCTGAATGGGCAAGCAAAAAAACAAATGAAGGAATAAAAATTTTATATAAAGAATTGGAAAAGAAAAATAATGAAATACGTCATTTAGACCAGTTAAAAACACATTTTATGGATACAGTCTCTCATGAATTCAAAAATCCTCTTTTCATTATAAGAGAATCCTTAACCATTATGCTTGATGATACGACCGGACAAATAAATGAAGAACAAAAGACAATGCTTAACATGTCAATATCCACAGTAAACCGGCTGATGCGGCTTGTATATGATTTATTGGATATATCAAAAATAGAATCCGGAAAAATGGAAATGAAACGTTCGCAAATAGATATGCCGGCTTTATTAGAAGAAAATATTAAAACTTATGAGAAACAATTCACTAAAAAAAATATTTCATTAACAAAAAATATAGCCAAACTTGAGCCAATCTGGATAGATAAAGATAAAATCAGCCAAGCTGTTATAAACCTTATAAGTAACGCTATAAAATATACTCCTGAAAAAGGTTCGGCAAATATTACACTCGAAGATGCCGGTGAAAATATTAAATTTGAAATACAAAATTCAGGTCCCGGGATTCCTCCTGAATCTATAAATAAAATATTCGATAAATTTGAACGCGTAACAGCTGAAAAACAGGAAGGAACAGGCCTTGGGCTTCCCATAACAAAAGAAATAATAGAACTGCATAGGGGAAAAATATGGGTAGAAAGTAAGCCAGAACAATGGACTAAATTTAGTTTCACTCTGCCGAAAGATCTTAGAGCTGGTAGATAATTACGATTTGGTTGTAACTACAAATTGTATTGGCCGGGTTAAACTCAAAAATATAGATTACTCTTACAAAAATACTCAAAACTACTTTCTGTTTTATTATAAAATTCAGATTAATTCAGTTTCAATATAACGTAAGAATCAGATTTTTGAGCCGCGATTTTATAATTTAAAAATAAATATTTTTTAAATTCTATATTTTTTTCAAGTTCTTTCAAATTCACCAACACAAAATATTTCGCGCCTTTATTTTTTAAAAACTCTAAATCTTCTATCGGTAGCCTGAAATCACGCAAAGAATCTTTATTTTTATTGGTTTCGATTGTTTTATAATATTCCACTAAATCATTTCTATCAATAAGAAATGTCCATCCCTTTCTTTTGCAATAGTAAAGAAGCCGGGGTCCGTAACCGTACGATGCCACGATTAAATCGCCCTTATCCGCTATCTTGTCAAGAACGTTTCCTGCCTCAATTATAACGCTATATTCAGGTGTATTAAAATATTTCGGCAATGTCCAATATATCACCGCGATAGTGCTAGCTATGGTAAAAATTAAAATTAACGGTTTAATAAAAAATTTATTTCGATTCGCGGTAAACACACTAATCATTATCTTCGCTGAAAAAATCGCGGCTATCGGAATAACACCAAGCATATAATACTCTTGTTTGGATTGTTCAGGGATAAGCATAACAAACAAGATAAATCCCGCGAGCCAAAGATATAAAAATTTATTTTTATTTTTATATGAAAATATTCCGCATATAAACATCAGAAAAATAGCCGGTGTTAATACGGCTCCGGCTGTATGTTTAAATATTTCTTTATAAAATGGCATATAAAAAATATGTTCTTTTATTGATTGCGCGATATATGCCGCTCCAAAAATATCATACTCATTAGGGAATAAAGCCCTTACCCGGGGCGCATGAATCCCCCACCACCAAACAATTGGAATAAATGAAAAAAATAAAAAAAATACGAATCCCAAATAACTAATTTTCTTACCTTTAATCCCGATAAACGCCAAATAAATAATAGGAATTAAAATATATAAATTCACAATTTTTAAAAGGACTGCTCCGGTAAAACCTATTATAGCGGGGAATATGTATTTATTTTGCCCAATAATACTCCATTTAGAAAAACCGTAAAAACAAATAAGAATAAAGGAGAGCATTGCCATATCAGGCTGAAATACACGGCTCATAAGTATAGATAAAGGGCTGAATATGAAAATTATGGAAGCAATAATAGCTGTTTCTTCATCCCAACAAAAAGAAACTATCTTATAAAAAAATATCAGGGCTAATATAAAACTAATAACACTGGTTAATCTAAGAAGCCATTCAGGTATTGCCTTTATAACAAAACATATGCCTGATAAAGGGGCGGTAATTAGCGGAAACTCTTGCATTAAATATGTTGGGCCTTTGCCTTGATCATCAACTTCGGGGTATAAAAAATTGAAACCATTAGAAACAAAATTACGTACTACCATAGCGGTTTCAACCTGACGGGTGGCGTTATATTCTAAAAACGGCTGATTTATATTTACTAAACGGATACTGATTCCCAATAATAAAAGTATCCAAAATATAAAACGAATTTTCACGCGATTATCCTCTTCACTATTTTTTTAGATGAAATTTCATAATGTTTCGCGCATTTAGAGCAAACAAATTTATTGCCTTTAAATACAAGTTTTTCTCCGCATTCGCATATCCACGCCTTTAAACAAGCGGGATTGCCGTATACAAGACTGTACGCGGGTAAATCCTTTGTCACAACCGATCCCGCTCCAATAAAGGCATATTTACCTATAGTATTTCCGCAAACAATTGTAGCATTAGCTCCGATACTAGCGCCCCTTTGGACAATAGTCTTTCGAAACTCAGAATCTCTATCTCGAGGATACTCCGAGCGCGGATTAAACACATTAGTAAAAACACATGATGGCCCGCAAAAAACATAATCTTCTAAAACTATTTTATCGTATATGGAAACATTATTTTGGATTTTTACTCCATTCCCAATAACAACATCGCTACTGATAAAAACATTTTGTCCGATGACGCAGTTCTCCCCTATTTTAGCGCCTTTAGAAATATGAGTAAAATGCCATATTTTAGTGCCTTTCCCTATTTTCGCGCCGTCGTCAACAATACTCGAGGGGTGTACGCTATAATTTAATTCTTTATTAAGTGACATTAAAACCTCCGTATTAACTCTTGAATTTTATTTAATGAGCTCAGTCTTGCGGTAGAAATACAATCAAAAGACCTTTATAACCATCATCGTCAAATCATCTGAATTAGCGGTTGTTCCTGAAAAAGCATGAATATCATTATGGATATTTTCTAATATCTCTTTTGAGGTAAGAGTTTTATATTTTAAAATCATATTAAATAGCCCTTTTACACCTAGCTCTTCCCCTTTTTTATTCAATGTCTCTGTTACGCCGTCAGTATAAAGAACAAGAATATCGTTCTTTTTAAGTGTTATTTCGCCTTCAGGAATTTCAATATCATAGAATAACCCTAAAGGAATTCCTTTAGCCTTTAATAAAGATGTTTCGCCTGTTTCAGTATTCATCAGTAACGGAGGGTTATGCCCCGCGTTGATATATTTTAAAGAAAATGTAACAGGATTAAGTATCGCGTAAAATAAAGTTATAAACATATTTGTGCGTGATTCTTCCAGAAGAAGAATATTAGCCTGTTTTATAACTTCAGTTATTGAATTTTTGGGTATCCTAGCATTAGCTCTAATTGATGTCCGTGAAAGCGCCATAAATAAGGCCGCGGGCATGCCTTTACCTGAAACATCCGCGATTACAAGCGCCCATTCTTCATTTTCCAAAGGTATAAAATCATAAAAATCTCCACCTACTTCTCTAGCTGGAAAATTAGCGGCATAAATATCAAAACGCTTTATACCGGGCGGTGTAGCTGGTAAAAAACTCTGCTGAATATCTTTTGCTATATCCAATTCTTTTAATATCCGTTCTTTTTCAGCGGTTGCTTTTTGCAATTCATCTATATAAACTTTTAAATCACTCGACATTTTTGTAAAAGAATTTCCAAGTTCAGCTATTTCATCATCCCCTTTTATCTCAACTCTATAATCTAAATTTCCTCTAGCAATCTGGCGTGTGCCTTCTACTAATTTTTCAATAGGCCTAGTTACTCTATTAGAAATCATCATTGCTAAAGTTATTGAAAGCGCTGTCCCTAATAAAAGCACTAAAATAGCGCGATACCTTATACTTCTCTGCATATTATAAACATCATTAGCCCGGATATCTATGCCCAATATAGCGATTGGGTTTTTATTTTTATCTAGAATTGGCGCATATCCCGAAAGGAATCTACCCCATTTATCCATTCCTAATTTTCTATCAGCACTTGGCCCGTAAATAGCATTTTTCATCTCAGGAAATTCTTTAGCGTCATATTCTTCACCCGGCAAGGCATGTCTTGTTATATCAGATTTAAATTTATTTTCAGGATCAACAATAAATTTAAAAATATTTTCCTTACCTGTTTTAGTCATTAGGTATACATAACTAAATTCAGAAGAGATATCTCTTATTTCTATTAAAGTCTTCTCAATTTTTTTATATTCCGGAGTATTAATGGCTTCAGGAACAAGCGGAATTTTAATTAAGTCTTCAACATCGATTTTAATAGTCGCTGTTTGAGCGATTATCATAAGTTCATTACGCAATTGACTGAATTGAGAAATAAGAGAATAGCGGTATATTAAAAAATTATTTAAGGTTCCAGCGAAAAGCATAGAAAAGACAAGGATTAACGTGACTTTGACATGAAAACTTTTTAAGATGCGCATATTAGGAATAACTCCAACTTGTATGGATTCCTAGTGTAGTGAACCACGTGCCACGACACAGGTCAGAAATGACGGCGAGGGCAATTTTTTTTCACACGGGAATAATCCCTAATATACAAAAAAAATGCCCTGTTGAATAAATATTCAACAGGGCATTTTAACCAAAATTAATTTAATAATCCAGAATTTTCTTGTTTCTTCAAAGAATTGTCAGATAATTCTTTTTGTCCGCCATTATTAAATTGTTCCACATTTGCTCTAGCAGTATCCAATCCTGATAAAACTTCATCCATGTTAACTCCCGGGATAACATCTTCTTTGGATTCAAACGGAGTTAATTCTTCCCCTTCTATTAAATTTCCGCAAAAATCCCAAGATGTCTCTTCATCCCCTAACCCAATAGTAATATTTTTTAGAGTATTTAGAACATCTCCAAAGGTCATATCTGGATTTTCTTCCATAGCTAATGCTGTAATACCAGCTATAAAAGCCGCGGAATAGGATGTTCCTGTTTCATTACTGCCTGATTTAAAAATATCCCATGGCGCGTATAAATCAATTTCTGAACCGTAATTACTCCATTTCGCGATGGTTCCATCTAAGTTAACTGAGCCAACGGTTATAACCTTATCATTAGCCGCTAAAGAATTTTCGGATATTTCCGCACCGTCATTTCCGGCTGAAGCAATTAAAATCGCTCCTTTACTATGCGCGTAATCTATGGCGTAATTTAATTCTTCTGTCACAGGGAATAATGTAAACGGCATTGCTAAGATTTTCGCTCCCATATCAACAGAATATTTGATTGCTTCAGCAACTACATGCGAGTTTGTTTCTTTATCATTATCAAAGATTTTAACAGCTAAGAGGTCAGATAAAGACGCGATACCGCTAGAATCGTTTGTGCCTTTTATAACACCCGCGAGATTAGTCCCGTGTCCGACAGTATCAGTATAATCGCTGTTTTGACCGTTTTCTTCAAAGGAATCATTACCCGCGAAATTATAACCATCCAACACACCCCCATGAACAAACTCTCCATTTATTCCCGTATCTAGTAAAGCTATAGTAACACCTTTTCCAGTAGCTGTTTGTTTCCACTCATCAATATTACTATAGAATCGTTGTATAGGATCATCTATCTCATTCGCGTTATTATAATCTACTTCATCAAGCAAATACATTCCCGCTGTATCGGCCTTTGTAGGTTTGACACCTACTGTTAATGTAAGAGGCGCTGTCGGAGAACCACCGGTTCCGCCATAAACTCCCGGTGAATTTTGATACCACACACCGCTGACCCATGTCCATTTTCCACCGACATAAGTATATGAATCTTTATAATGAAGGTTTCCGCTGGAATAATATTCATATAATTCTATGGCACTACTAGATGTCTGCGTGTAACGAGCGCGGCCAGCTGTGTAATTTGTCACACTTGTCCAATATGTTATGTAATTAGATGCGTCCCACTGATATTGACGTTTTGAACCATCAACATCAAAGTATATGACAGCAGTGCCGTCGCTAGCCAATGTTTTCTTTGTCCTGCCGGATGCGTAATACCATATAGTATCCTGCCAAACCGACTCATCTAAAGCTGTATAATGTTCTATTTTTTTAGGTGACGCACTAGCATCCTGAAAACTTATTGTTTTTGTCACTTGATTGTCAGACGCTCTCTGAACACGTATTATCCTGCCGTATTGGCCGTTCCCGTAAAAATCAGAGTTTTCTCTTTCGTAATACAAATTACCATCTTCGTCTTCGTCTGAAAAAGTTTTTTCGTGAAGAAGTCCAGTGTCACCATAATAAGTTTGAGCTATTGAGGATATAAGAGAATCATCATCCAAATCTCTTTTTTCAAATAATGTCAAATTATTATCTAAAGGATCAAGAGGTGTTCTATAAGTATACGTATAATACCAACTGTCTGTCTCATTATCTATACGGTTTATCCTGCCAAATCCTAATCCCGCGTCTTCATCATTGTAATAATATTTTACATGCTTACCATTGAACTCGCCTTCAGCGCTCTCTATCACTAATTCTTTTGTCTCTAATTTCCCGGATGAGTGATATGTGTACTTTTCATTCATTGTCACGCCGTCCGCGCCGTATACTGTCCTCTCTCTCAACACCCAGCCGTTTGTTCCTGTGTTTAAATCAAGATTTTCTCCATCATGGTCATACACATTTGTTTCGGTCCGGTCTGTTGTATACACTCCGCTCTGAACAACATTATATAACGCTGTTGTGTATACCCCGTCATAAACATCTACTGTTACTCGTGTTTCTGATGTTTCCCAATCGTATGTTTTGTATTCTGTATTGTCTGCGTCGTAATAGAGGCTTGTTCTCCCATACCCGATAACGCCAGAACCAGCATCAAAGTCTTCATTTTCATATTCAGTTACATTCCCGTCTGCGTCTACCCTTCGGCTTATAAGTGCTGAATCATAATACTCATCCCATGAGATTATCTCGTCAGTGTCTATATCTTTTTTCACTATGCTCTTTTCATCTAACGCTGTTGGGGTTC
>JYNY01000177.1 GCA_000954095.1 Candidatus Omnitrophus magneticus
AAGGATATCTTATTTTATTTGAAATAAAACCTTCCAGTATTATTCCATGGGAAACCCGCGTTAAATGGGAAAATGTTTCTCATCAAAATAAAAAAATTACTGTTGTGGAAATGTGAGATGTTTTCTAATCACTAGGCGGAGAGTAGTAACCCTTTCTATATAATTTAAAAAATTTTAAACTTTGTCATCCCCCCCCAAAAACCAAAATTTTTGTTTTATAAAATTTTAGCGGACATGTATGGATTCCTGCTTAGCGCAGGAATGACACGTTTAGGGTAAAATGCCAGTATCCATGCTGAGTTCAGCAAACGCTATCATTCCGGAATTTTTCGAAGAAAAATATCCGGAATCTATAGACATCCCAGCCACAACTCGAATTTCTATTTTCTGCCAAAAATTTTAGCGGACATGTATGGATTCCTGCTTAGCGCAGGAATGACACGTTTAGGGTAAAATGCCAGTATCCATGCTGAGTTCAGCAAACGCTGTCATTCCGGAATTTTTCGAAGAAAAATATCCGGAATCTATAGACATCCCAGCCACAACTCGAATTTCTATTTTCGAATTTCTATTTTCTGCCAAAATTTTACAAAACAAAAATTTTGGCTTGCCGGAATGGTAGGAACAAATGCAGTTTTTCTGGTAAATACAAAAAAAGAGGATGGGCATAATACCCATCCTCTTTTTTTCCAAACCACTTGC
Organism: Candidatus Omnitrophus magneticus; assembly: GCA_000954095.1. GTDB lineage: Bacteria > Omnitrophota > Gorgyraeia > Tantalellales > Tantalellaceae > Omnitrophus_A > Omnitrophus_A magneticus. Next base: position 703 of record JYNY01000177.1, read on the forward strand.
AT
>JYNY01000178.1 GCA_000954095.1 Candidatus Omnitrophus magneticus
AAGAAAATATTTAGTTTTTTGTCTATTGTTTTTCAAAATTTTTTATGCTACAATATAAAAATGTTATTTAGTTAGGTCTTTAAATTGCTATTTTATATTATTTTTTTAAATTTTTTTAACACTGGAGGTTTAAAATGGAAACGCGAAAAGAAATGTTTTTGGTTAGGTTAGGGAAATTTGTTTGGGTTAAAGTAGTAGCAGTTATTGTTGCGGGATTATTTCTATATCAGGATATAGTCTGGGCAGGAGGAGAAGAAGTTTTATCTAAAGCATTTTCTCCGCAGG
>JYNY01000179.1 GCA_000954095.1 Candidatus Omnitrophus magneticus
AAAGAAAGGTCAATGAGACAAAGAAGACTACGCAATTTATACGAACGGCTAAAAGAGCTAAAAGAGATGAAAAAAATAACACGAGATGAATTACTAATGAAATTAGGGACAGCGCGTAAAGAAGCGGGAAGAATATGGAATATTATAGATATAAGAATTCCAATGAAAAATGAAAAAATTTCGGGAGATACTTTTACTTTTAAAATAAATCGAGAAAAACTTCGGGAACAACAATTTAAAGAAGGCACATATCTTTTACGAACTAATTTACAAGATGGTGAACCTGAAGAACTTTGGCAACGGTATATTTTATTGACTGAAATAGAACAAGCCTTTAAAGAACTTAAGAGTGATCTTCATCTGAGGCCTGTGTATCATCAATTAGACAATAGAATAGAAGCACATATTTTTGTATCTTTCTTGGCGTATTGCCTTCAGATAACATTAAAACAACAGGCAAAACAGCATGCGCCGGGTATTACACCACGCGCAATCTTAGAAAAATTTAAAACTATGCAAATGATAGATGTACATTTGCCAACAACCGATGGAAGAGAACTTATTCTGCCCCGATATACATATCCTGAAAAAGATATAGCGCTACTTTTGTATAAACTTAAACTAAAACTTCCCAATCAGCCACCACCAAAAATTCAATATCAACCTAATAAATGTGGGGCCGACCTTTTGCCTAAAACCCAGTAAAATAGCCAACTTGTGTCTCGAATAGCGGAAGATGGGTTAAAGAAGGTTCATTAATAAGATTAGAAGTGTAATGAAACGGCAGATTTTTGATTTTTTTAAAATGAGGATCAAAATTCTTAAATCGTGAAATAGATTCATTAAACTGGTTATGGATAAACATTTCTTCTAGCATGAATTTATAATATCTAATGTCGTCATCTATTGCCAGCGAATTTTTTAGTTTTATTTTTTATTATTGCCATTGTAAACTATCCTTAGTAAAATAGTTTACAATCATGAATAAACAGGAATTAAAAGAGTTATTAAACCTTTCTTTTTTGGATTTATTGCGCGAAGCCGACAAAATCCGGCGCGCGTTTTCAAGCAGTACTATTGATTTATGTGGGATTTGCAATGCTAAGTGCGGCGTATGTTCTGAAGATTGTAAATTTTGCGCGCAATCAGGTCATTATTCCACGAATATATCAGAATATCCTTTAAAATCAAAAAATGAAATAGTAAAAGAAGCTTTAAAAATCAAGGAAAGCGGCGCGACTCGTTACGGTATAGTTACAAGCGGTAATAAGCTTACTATTAATGAACTGGAAGTTATAGCGTTCGCGATAAAAGAGATAATCGAGAATATAGGGCTTAGCGTGTGCGCGTCTTTGGGCGCTTTGGATGAACGCTCGTTTAATCTGCTTAAATCGGCGGGGCTTAGCCGGTATCATCATAATATTGAAACATCGAAAAGATTTTATCCTTTTATAGTTTCTTCTCATTCTTATGAAGAAAGAATTTCCACAATAAAATTAGCACGTAAAGCAGGGCTTGAGGTTTGTTCCGGCGGTATTATCGGTATGGGCGAGACTTGGGAAGATAGGATTGATATGGCGTTATTTCTTAAGGAGTTGGATGTTGATTCTGTCCCGATAAATATATTGATTCCTGTTAAAGGAACACCGCTTGAAAATATTAAAACGATTTCACCTGTGGACGCGATAAAAACAATAGCGTTATTTCGTTTGATTTTGAAAGATAAAAATATAAGGATAGCCGCTGGCAGGGAATCGCTTTTAAAAGATTTTATGGCTTTGGTTTTTATGGCAGGGACTAACGGTATGATGGTGGGCGGATACTTGACCACCCGCGGCCGGTCAGTTGAAGAAGATAAAGAATTAGTTTCGCGTATTTATGATTTATGGAAAATAAATTAAAAAAATTTTTATTAGAACGCGAAAGTAACATGCTTTTTCGCGAACTCACCACAATTTCTTCTTTGAAGCAAGGGAAAATTTTAGTTAACGACAATGAATTTATTAACTTTTCTTCCAATGATTATTTGGGTTTGACAAGTCATTCTGAAATTTTAAACTCTCTTAAAAGCTCGGATTTGTCTATTTATTCAAGCGCGTCGTCAAGGCTTATGACAGGGAGTAGTCCCATTCATGAACAGCTTGAAAAAATGACAGCTAGGTTTAAAGGAAAAGAAGAATCGTTAGTTTTTACAAGCGGGTATCAGGCTAATGTCGGCATTATAAGCGCGTTATGCGGTAAAGATGATGTTATTTTTTTAGATAAATTAAGTCATGCGAGTATAGTTGACGGAGTTATTCTTTCAGGAGCGAAATATTTTAGGTTTAGGCATAATGATATGGATCATTTGGAAGAATTATTATCCAAAGAAAGGCCTAAACACGGGGCATCTTTAATTGTTACCGAAACTGTTTTCAGCATGGATGGAGATATAGCGCCTTTAAAACAAATAACGGTTTTGAAAAATAAATATGATTCTATGTTAATGGTTGATGAAGCCCACGCAACGGGGATATTCGGAAAAAATGGAGCGGGGATTACGGAAGAATTGGGTTTAGAAAAATCTTGCGATATTATAATGGGAACTTTTAGTAAGGCATTAGGAGGGTTTGGCGCGTATATTGCCTGTTCCAGCCTTATAAAAAATTATTTAGTAAACACATGCAGAAGTTTTATTTATACGACAAGCTTGCCTCTTTCTATTATAAAAACAGATATTACGGCTTTAGAAATTATTAAAAATGAGCCGGAAAGAAGAAAGGTTTTACGGGATAATTTTCGTTTGTTTAGAAGCAGGCTGGAAGAGTACGGTATTAAAACAATTGGGGAGTCGCAGATTGTTCCTGTTGTTATAGGGAGTCTAGATAAATTGTCGCGCGTAAGTAATAAACTTAAAGATCTCGGATATTGGGTTACTCCTGTTAAGCCGCCGACTGTGCCTGAAAAAACAAGTAGACTACGTATATCATTAAGTTATAACCACGGAGTGGAAATTCTTGAAAGGTTCGCTGTTGACTTAGCTGTGATATTAGATAAGATATAATTTACCAGCAAAAATATATTATGAAATTTTCGTATATAGATAGAAAAAAAGAGAAGGTACTTGTATTATTGCCCGGATGGGGTACGGATTCTCGAGTATTTAGCCAGCTTGATTTGGAATATAATTATCTTTTTCCTGATAAAATTGAAATTAAAAATTTTACCATAAATCTTCGTAACGCGGTTATTGATATAGGAGAAAGAGCGGATATATTAGGATGGTCACTAGGCGGTATATTAGCGGCACAATTTATGGCGTGTAATCATGGTTTAGCAGATAAAGCTTTTTTTGTCGCGATTAAAGAAAGATATACTCATGAAGAAATATCCGGCATGAAAAAATTACTCATTAAAAATTCAAAATTATATTTGGAATTTTTTTATAATAGATGTTTAAATGGCCATTCTGATAGTGATGCTGAGTGGTTTCATAATATTTCTAGTGGTTATAAGTTTGATATTGATGAGCTTGTGGCACAGTTGGATTTTTTAGAAGCGAGTTCGTTTCCCATCGAGGAATTAAAAAATATTTCTAAAAAAATAATTTTTATTAATGGAGCTAAAGACGCTATTATCCCGCCCAATAATATAAACGGGTTAAAAAATATTTTTAAGGAAAGTATTTTTTATAAAATAAATAATACAGGACATATTAGTTTTTTACACTCTGATTTTAAGAAAATAGTCCGAGCGTAAAAGCCGAAAGAATTGTTATTATGGAAAAAGAAATACAATATGAATTCACGGAATTAGTGAAAAATAATTTTTCTAAAATATCTGAAAATTATGATCAGCATTCTCAGATTCAGAAAAAATGCGCCTCTCTACTTGTTTTAGGGTTAGATAAAGATAAAAAGTATAATGAGATTTTGGAGATTGGATGCGGAACAGGGCATTATACGGATTTATTGGTCAAAAAATATCCTCGTTCAAAAATAACAGCCGTTGATATTTCATGCGATATGTTATTTCGCGCTCGGAACAAAATATCACACAAGAATGTTTCTTTTATCCCGGGAAATATTGAGGAAATAACTTTTACAAAAAAGTTTAATTTAATTACTTCAAGCGCCTGCCTGCAGTGGCTTGAAAAACCTATAAATACTTTTAGGATATTGTCGGAAATACTTTTTCAGGATGGGGTAGCGCATTTTTTGATTTACGGTCCAAAAACATATAAGGAACTTGATGAAGTGTTGTCTAATCATTTGGGCAAGGGCGGATGGGTAACAGCCCGTAATTTTATGTCTAAAGATATATTGCAGAATATATTTCAAAAATATTTCGAGTCTTTCACTATTACTGAACATATTTTAACTGAAACCTTTTCGAGTCTTATGGATTTTTTTAAGCAGATTAAATTGAGCGGAACTCGTGGATATGGTTTGGATAAAAAAACATATTTAGGCAAAAATATGATTAAACAAATGGAAGATGAATATATTCTTCGTTACGGAGGAATAGTTGTTTCGCATCAGGTTTATTTATGCAGGGCAGTTAAACCGAAGACTAAGAGTTAACTCTTAGTTTTTAATGTAAAGTTTTGTTATTTTTTGTTTCAGATAATTAAATGAATCATCAATATTGTTTGAGAATTTAAATAGTTTTAAGTCTTTTTTTTCTATTGTGCCGCATTTAACTAGTTCATTAAAATTTATAATTTTATTCCAGTATTCAGGGCCGTATAAAATTATAGGAAGTTTTTTATTTATTTTTTTTTGTTTGTATGAGCGTTAAAAGTTCAAAGAGTTCATCCATTGTTCCAAATCCGCCCGGGAATATGACAAGTGCCATGGCTAAATAAGAGAACCAGAATTTTCTAATAAAAAAATAATGAAATTCAAACATTAAATCTTTAGTTTGGTATGGGTTATGGTGTTGTTCTCTCGGCAGGCTTATATTTAATCCTATGGAGAGAGTTTTTGCTTTTTCCGCGCCTTTATTGGCCGCTTCCATTATGCCCGGTCCTCCGCCTGAACATATTAGAAAATGTTTTCTTTGTTTTTCTAATTTTTGAAACCACATTGAAAGTTTGTATGATAGTTTAAAGGCATCTTCATAATATTTTGACATTCTTAATTTGTGTTCAGCTTGTTCCAATTTATTTTTTAAACTTTTTAAATTATTATTTTTAACGGCATTTTTAGTTATTTTCTGTTTGAGTTCAAGGATTTCTTTTAGAGATTCCTTTTTTGATTTTATTACTGCGGAGCCGAAAAATACCACAGAATTGAGCGCATTATGTTTTTTTAGCCGTGTTTCAGGTTCAATCATTTCTGCTAAAATTCTGATATTACGGGCGTTTGGGCTATTTAGAAAATCAGAATTATGATAGGCTTTAATAGGTTTATTAGTATTTATTCGTGTTTTATTTTTTTTCATTGAGTATTTTATTTTTTTGGTTGATATATTTTATAAAATCTTATGTGTTTTAATAAAGTATACTATACTGCTAAAGTTTTGTAAAAAAAGTGGGATTTTTATTTTTAGCTTCTAGAATTTATTATATAACCTCCAAGTAAAACATGATTTTTTGAATATATTATTTATGAGTAAATTATGTTTAAAAAGCATTATCAATGGGGGCTTTTACTTTGAGTCAATTCGGATTAAACTAAAAACTTTAAATTTTTAGACTTTATGTGTATAATATATCGCTTTTTAGCGAAGTTAATTGTTACAGTACAAAATATAAATATGGAGGTAAGTAATGCCAAAAGTAAAACATCGCCATTCAAAAGCAAGGGGAAGAAAAAGACGAACGCATTATAAAGCGGTAGAACCCGCTATGGGTGTATGCCCTGAATGTAATAAGCCTAAAATGCCACATAGAATTTGTTTATATTGCGGATATTATAAAGCTGTAAAATTAAGGCATTTTGAAACTATTGAAGAAAGGGAATCAAAAAGAGGCCGCAAGGTTCAGTAATTATTTTAGACTACTAATTTTGTTATTGGTAAAAGGTCTCATGGATTTATTTGAAAAACATAATATTTTTTAAGATGTGTTTATGTGTTTTTTGAATTTTTATCAGGAGGATAAAAGATGCGGTTTGTTATAGATGCTATGGGGGGAGATTACGCGCCTGAAATGCCTGTAAGAGGCGCGGTGAATGCCGTTAAAGAATTTGGATATGAGATAGTTTTGGTAGGGAAGGAAGAAGAAATTAATTCAATTTTAAAAGGATATTCTTTTCCTAAAGAAAAAATTACTATAGTTAATGCTACTGAAGTTATTGGAATGGATGAGCCTGCGGCACTTTCTGTGCGAAAAAAAAAAGATAACTCAATAACCAGAGGCCTTCAGCTTTTAAAAAAAGAAGAAGCGGATGCGTTTATCAGTGCCGGCAATACAGGCGCTGTTGTGTGCGCGGCAACATTAAATTTAAGGTTATTACCCGGTGTTGATAGACCGGGTATCGCGGTTATTATCCCTACACTAGCAAAACCATGCATGGTTATTGATGTGGGCGCTAATATAGATCCTAAACCTCTTCATATTTTGCAATACGGTATAATGGGAGACGCTTATTCCCGTCATGTTTTAGGCAAGACATCGCCAACTATTGCTTTATTGAATATTGGAGAAGAATCAACAAAAGGGAATGATTTTGTAAAAGAGGCTCATTTAATGATGGCAGAAAGTAAACTTAATTTTATAGGCAATATAGAGCCTAAAGAAGTTTATGAAGGCCATGCTGACGTTGTTGTGTGTGACGGTTTTGTGGGAAATGTTTTTTTAAAAGTGTCAGAAGGTTTTGCTTATGCGGGCGCGGAATTATTAAAACGGGAATTGAAAGCCAGCAATATTATTACTAAAATAGGTGCTTTTTTGGCCCTTCCTGCTTTTAAAGCTATAAAGAAAAAAGTTGATGCCAGAGAATATGGCGGAGCTCCATTATTAGGTGTTGACGGAAGGGTATTAATTTCTCATGGTTCATCCGATGAAAAAGCTATTAAAAATGCCGTAAGAACAGCGGCAGAGTATATCAATCAGCAGGTAAATGTTCATATCGTGGAAGCACTTAAGATTTATTAGGATTAGATAATTATTTCCCACCTTTATCTATTTTTTTGATTGAGAAAAGATTTGCTGTAAGTGAAATGGAGAAATTTAATGAACAATATAGAAAAAACTTTTAGAACTGGGATTTTAGGCGTAGGAAAATATCTCCCAGAAAGACGGCTTACAAACGCAGATTTGGAAAAAATGATTGATACTACGGATGAATGGATTGTGACTCGTACTGGAATAAAAGAGAGGCGTATCGCGAGAGATGATGAAGCCGCGAGCGATATGGCAGTAAAAGCCGCGCAGGTAGCGCTTAAAAACGCGGGGCTAGAGGCGAAAGATATAGAACTTATTATTGTAGCTACAATAACTCCAGATATGTTTTTTCCTTCAACAGCTTGTCAATTGCAGTATAAGTTAGGAATAACAGGTGTTCCAGCTTTTGACATAAGCGTTGCTTGTTCAGGATATGTTTATGGTCTTGCTATTGCGGATCAATTCATAAAAAGTGGACTTTACAAATATGCGTTAGTTGTTGCCTCTGAAAAACTTTCCACTGTAACAGATTGGGATGACCGTTCAACTTGTGTGCTTTTTGGAGACGGTTCCGGAGCCGCAGTTTTAGGAAGAGTTGATGATGGTGGTATTATGGCTGTTTCTCTTGGCGCGGACGGAAGTAAAGGTAATTTGCTTCAGCTTCCGGCAGGAGGGTCGCGAATGCCAGCGTCTAAAAAAACAGTGGAAGATAAACAGCATACAATAAAAATGGAAGGAAATGTTCTTTTTAAGCACGCGGTAAAAATTATGGCTGAAGCGGCGCTGGATGTAACCGCGAAATTGGGTCTAAAAGGTGAGGATATAGATATAATTATTCCGCATCAGGCAAATATCAGAATTCTAAATGCTTTAGCGCAGAGAATGGGAGTTGATCCTGATAAAAAAGTATATCTTAATATTTATAAATACGGCAATATGTCTGCGGCCTCAAGCGCGGTGGCGTTAACGGAAGCTGTTGAAGAAGGTAGAATAAAAAAAGGTGATACAATACTTATGGACGCATTTGGCGGCGGCTTAACATGGGGGGCATTAGTAATAAAATGGTAATAACCGAAAGTATTAAAAAAACAGCGTTGATTTTTCCCGGGCAGGGTGCTCAGGAAATAGGTATGGGTAAAGAACTTTATGAAACTTCGCCTGCCGCGAGATGGGTTTTTGACAAGGCAAATACAATTTTAGGGATGGATATTAAATCATTATGTTTTAATGGTCCTGAAGAAGAATTGATGACAACAGCTAATAGTCAGCCGGCGATTTTTGTGACAAGTATTGCTACATTGAATGTGCTTTTAGAAAAATTAAAACGCGCGCCTATAGGAATCGAAAATCATGAAATATTTTCTGAAAAAGATGTGCCGTTAGCTGGAACAATTGCATTGGGGATGAGCCTTGGAGAAATAACGGCTCTTACCGCTGTTTGCGCTATAACTTTTGAAGAAGGTTTAACTTTTGTTCGTAATAGAGGTCTTTTTATGGAAGAAGCGTCACGTCTTAAAGAAGGTAAAATGGCTTCTATTCTTGGCTTATCGATAGATAAAGTAGAAGAAATATGTAAAGGTGTAGGTTGTGAAGTGGCGAATCTTAATTGTCCCGATCAGGTTGTAATTTCAGGTGAGGCTAAGTTGGTGGAACTTGCCGGAGATTTAGCTAAAGCCGCCGGAGCTAAGAAAATTATTATGCTTAAAGTTTCAGGCGCGTTTCATTCAAAATTAATGATTTCTGCGAAAGAAAAATTAAAGAAAGTCCTTGATAAAATAAAAATAGAAAATCCCGCGGTAGATTTTATTAGTAATATTAGCGCGGAAGTAACTACAAATGCCGGTACAATAAGGGAAAATCTTGCCAATCAATTAGACCACCGCACATTATGGGAGGCCTCTATTAGGAAAGCTATTTCTTTGGGGTATAAAGATTTTTTAGAAATAGGGCCCGGAAGCGTGCTAAAAGGGCTTCTTCGTAAAATAGATTCAAGTCTAAATGTTGTAACATTACATACCACAGGGGATATCGATAATTTTATACAAAATGGAAAACAGAGTTAAACATTATTTCTTAATGATTAACTCTGTTTTTTTTGTGGTAAAAATGGATTCTAGGATATTCTTAATTTTCTTATTATATAAAACCATCCAAATATAACACCTAATACAATTACTATCCCATAACCGGTTATTTCAGGTATAGCGAATTCTTTTGGGTCTATTGTTTCAGAAACAATTCCAAACGCGAAATCCCTGTATGGTAAGTAGGTATTTTTGTAACTCATTGTACCGTTAAGATATTGATCTCCCTCATACCACCTGAATAGTTCATTACCGTTATCAACAATTTTAAATAAATAATAACTGTTTGGATCAAGTAAAACATCTTCCACGTCAAACACAACCCATTGAGACGTTACAGTTGAAACAGGAAAAGAAGCGTTTTGCGTTGTTGAAAATAAATTTGAGCTGATAGGTGTGTATACTCCGCCGGCAGAAGCCATTTTATAAAGCTGAATTTCAAACATATACGCTGACAAAAAATTATTTCCTTTTACCATTAATTGTCTTAATGTATATCCTTCATCTCCTACTGTCCATGATTGCCCAAAATTTTTGTTATTGTATACTATCGCTTCAAAAATTTCAGGTGTGGAATTTATAAGTTTTATCGCGGGATTGTAAGGTGTCCCGGGATTATTTGTCATTACCGTATTTACTATAGCGGCATGCGCTATTCCTGATAATCCGCACGCTAAAAGCGTTGACAACAAAAGACACTTAAAATGAGTCCATTGTTTTTTCATAGAACTCTCCTTTTTTTGTTTGACCAATTATTAGATTATTCGCACCACCAAATATATCTAAATAATTTTTAATATTTTAATTTTTTATATACAGTTTTAAGTCTAGCCAAACGCGTTTCATGAATAGCGGGCGATTATTTTCTATTTAGTATACGTTTTCTTACTGCTGAAAAATTAAATTTTGTAATAAGGAAAACACTGCCAAGCGCCAGTATTATTCCCCACCACGGCATTTCTGGAGCGTATATTCCCTGTGAGTGTTCTTCTATGGCAAAAGAAAAATCTTTTGTTGGTATATATGTTTTCTGGATGCTTGCGGTACCTAATGCGTAGCTATCACCTTCAAACCATCTAAAAATAGGATTTCCATTATCAATAAATTTAAATAAATAATAACTGTTTGGATTTAATGTTATATTTTCAACATCAAATATAACCCATTGGCTTGACGCTGAGTCGCTGGTAGTAGCGTATTGCGGTTCTAAAAATAAATTACTAGATAATTCATTATAAGTTATGTCAGGAGACATCATTTCATATAATTGGATTTCAAATTGATAATTTCTAAATTTATTTCCTTTGATCCATATCTTATCAAGAGTATACGGAGTGGCTCCAACGCTCCATGATTGTCCAAAATTTAGATGATTTCTAAGAATAGATTCAAAGACTTCTTCTGTGGGATTTATTGTTTTTATTGTTGTCCATGAAGGATCTTCTGTTGTTCCTGTCATTGTTGTTGGAACATCAGCCGCGTAAGTTTTAATAATAGAAGAGCCTAAAAAAATAATAAAACTTATAATGACATATTTAATAATAATTTTCATTAAAGTACCTCCTTAAGAAATCCACCACTATCCATTATTTTATCCAATGAATTAAAATTTTTTTTGTATTTTAAGCATACATAATTCAATAAGAAAATACAAACTTTTAGAGAGAGTTTATGTAGACATGCAACTATGTTATTTGTTTGAAAAAGTTAGAAATATTTGCATATTAGAAGAACATATGGCAAACTTTATAATAGATTTATAAGCATGTTAATATTATATAAATTTATTAAAAAGGATTATTTTTTATGTATAAAATAATAACAACAATTATTAAAATTCGGCAAATGGTATTATTGCTTACAGTTTTATTTTTTTATAATAACTCGGGAGTGGAGATATTTGCTGATGAATTTATAAAATCAGTAAGGCGAGATGCCTTGCCGAGTGTAATTAATGAGATTACACTTCCGCGTGTTTTGGGAGATATCGTTGATCGTTTTAACGCGGATTCTAAAAAACTTCTTATTCTTATACAGGACGCTCATTGCAATTATTTCGCGCAGAATAAAGTGAGCCGGATAATTGATTATTTAAATAAAGAGTACGGGGTTGACACCATTAATTTAGAAGGCGGGAAAGGGTATTATGATTTATCAGTTTTCACGAATATAGAAGATATTCCTATACGAAATAGGGTTTCTGATTTTTTTCTTAAAGAAGGGCTTGTTAACGGAGCAGAGAAATTCGCGGCGAATAATCCCGGGAGAGTATTTTTATGGGGGATTGAAGATGAAGACCTATACTATGAAAATTTAGGCGCGTATAGAAAAATTTTATCTGAGATCGAGCGAATCAGAAGTTATATTAAATTTTTAGAAGATTCCGTAAATACTATAAAAAAAGCCATATATTCTGAAGAATTGTTAAATATAGACAATTCTTGTGTTCTTTATACTGAGAAAAAAAAGAGTTTTCAAGAACATTTGAATTATCTTCTGAGAAAAGCCGTTGAGTTTAAAATTGATATTTTAGGACTCAAGAATATTTCAATATTCAGTGATATTTTTTCTAAGGAAGAAGATATAGATTTTAAACAGACTGAAATAGAAAGAGATAAATTGATAAAAGATTTAAGTGAGATTTTATCATCTGCCGAGATTGATGAATTATTTAGAAAAACAAAAGAGTTTAAAAAAGGAGATATTTTAGATGTGGATTTTTATTCCTACATAACGATGAAGGCGATGTCAATAAAACTTAATATTGATGGTTATGGCGAGTTTAAGAAATATAAAAAATATATAGAACTTTACGATAGCGCTGATAAAGGCGTATTAGTAAAGGAGCTTTCTATATTGATAGGTATGATAAAAAAACATTTGTTTAGAAGTAGCAGAGAACGAGAGTTGGATAGTATTTCCTATTCTGTAGAAATAGAAAAAAAACTTTTTAATATAAGTTTATCTAGTGAAGAATATTTTTATTATAAAAATAATAAAGACAAATTTTTGAACAAAAGATTTATTGATTATTTTGAAAAAATTTTTGGGAGAATAGAAATTCCGTCAGGATTTAATGAATTAGATAATTATAGAGAAAGAATGGAAAAATTTTATGAGGTTTCTTATAGAAGAGATGCGGCATTTATGGAAAATATCATTTTTTATAGTGGTATGGGCTACCAGAAGAAGACGCGGGAGGATATCTCTATCCTTTTAGCAGGCGGTTTTCACACTGAAAATATTACGCGTCTTTTAAAAGAGCATAATATTTCTTTTGTAGTTATTAGGCCTAATTTTTTAACTGAGATTTCTTATGAATCCCCGTATTTACAGCTTTTATCAGGTAATGCCGGGTCTTTTTTAAATTTTGTGTCAGAAAATATTTCAACATTAGCTATAGGAAGTTCTCTTTCTGAAATGAAAAGCCCTGTTGTTCGTTCAAAAGCTATCTTTGAAGATGCAGTAAGAGTTAAAGCATCTATAGAAAGCGGAAAGGATTTAGCGCTTTTAGGAAATAGCGGATTTGTTCTGTTTTCCTCTAAAGGCGTTATTTCTCTTGAAAAGAAGAGTTTATCAGAAGAAAAGACCTTGGTAGAAATGATGCCGGGTGGCTTAGAAAAAGAACCTTTAATGAAAAGAATATCAATATGGTTGTCTAAACAATTTATAAGTGAAAAATATATAAAAAAAGAGATTGATAAGGCGTTTAATAAAATATGGTCTTCTAAGGAAATAGAAACAAAAGGAGTTGGGATTGATATATCCGAGATTAAAAAAATAGAAGAAGAAATTTTAAAATTAGGTGAGAAAGCCGCATATTATTTAGTAAGTATGGTGAAAAAAAAAGAGAATAGAACGCGGGATAACTATAAATTTATTTTTTCAGTATTAGCTCGTATTTATGCTGAATATGGTGAAAATAAGCGCGCGAGTTTTATGATTTTATCTCTTTTAGACGAACAGCTTAGAGACCGAAATAAGCCTTATAGAGAATTTTTATTATATTCTTTTAGTAAAGCTGGAAAAATGTGGGGATTGAGTCCAGCAATTAATTCAGCTATAAAAAAACGTTTTTTGCCGCAATTATTAGCGTGCTTGAAAGACCCTCTTAATGAGGATAAAGAATTTATTTTTAAAATATTAGATAAGATTATTAATATTTTGGATTATAAAAGTGTTGAGAAATATATTCTTCCAATTGTTTTAGATAATATAACGGATTTTAAAAAAAGTGAAAATTTATCTATTTTAGGAACAATAGCGGATTATTTAGGCCCGAATGATTTAGTTAAAAATAAAATTTTACCAAAAGTGCTTTTATCCCAGCCAAGAGATTTATATTCTTACCAAATGATTCTTGAAATTTTATATTTGTGCTCGGATATTTATAAAGAAGATAATAAAGTAATTTTGAGAATAATAGAAAGATTAGTTGATTTTATTAGTGATAATAATATTTCTAAAGAATATGTCATATTAGCATATGATAAGTTTAGGAAGATTATTCAATTACTGCCGGATAATTTTTCTAATAAGAATTTTTGGGAATTAATAGTAAACCGTGATGATGAAATAATGAGCGGGACTATTTCGATAAAAGATATTCTTTTTATATTTCGCGACGCGTATTTTATAGAAAAAACAAGCGGTATGCATTTATCAAATCAATATTCTCTGTCAGTAGCAATAGAACATACATTAAAGAGATTCGGAGTATTAGTGACATCTAAGAATATAGAAAAAATTTTGCCTTTTTTTATGGACAGAGCAAATCAGATAATGAATAGAGATATATTAAATAAAGATACTAAAGTTTTGTTTATCTCGCATTCAGGCGAAGAAATGACTCCTGATATAGATATGATTTTTTTAAAAATGTTTTTAAGATCGCCGTATCAAATAAAATTCGTGCGTGGTGTTAATTTAAAAACTAGCAGTACGTTAGAAGGTTTTAATAAACAAAGAAAAAATATAATATTTGATTCTATAAAAAAAACAAATGGGGATTTTACTATCTGGGTAACAGCTCATGGCGGAACAAAGCACCTATGGCTTTCTATAGGTGAACTTGGTTCACAGGAATCAATAGACTTAAAACATCCAGATGCTATTAGTTATGTTGAATTCGGGGACGCATTAATGTCACGGGTAGATAAGGAGTCTCGTGTTTTAGATTTGTCTAAAGTGAAAATAGTTTTAGACGCGTGTTATTCAGCGGATTTTGCCATAAATTTGTTTAATTATATGTATGAAACTAGCAAGAAAAGAAATATTAGTTTAAAAGAATTGCCTTTAATTATCAGCGCGGTTCAGCGAGGTTCAAAAGGTTGGGGAGAATCGTTTTTTGTCAAAGCTTTAAGTGACGCGCGTATATACTTTGATGGCGACACCTTAAAAGTATCTGATTTTTTTAGCGCGGAACATTTATTAACTATTGGAAAGAGAAACGAGGAGTATAATCAATTCGTGTCGCAGGATCCCGCGTTTTTTTTACCTATAGCAGATGAAGAGTTTGAAAAAATAAAAAATATTTTAGGCGAGGGAAAAAGTGAAAAAGAAGGGCCGCCGCAAGAAATAAATATAGATTTGAGTAATCATATTATAATGAAAGGCCAAATACAAACGTTAGATACGGAAGAGTTTCCAAATTTGGATATGGATGTGCCTGTTATAGGTCTTATTGGAAAATTTACTAATGAATTAGACACAGCGTTGGTATTAACCCAAAATGGTCTTTTATCCGGTAGAATTAAAGTTTTAGAAACAGGGGCTATTATTAACCTTGAAAAAATAAAACAGGAAAAATCAGAGGGTACTTCAATCGAAATTTATATTACAAATTTTGAAAAGTTTTTTGATGGAATTAATATGACACCCCAAGAACGTGAGATTATTTCTGAAATATTGTCGTTATTTAGGGCTAATCCTCCGCCTAATATTATTATCTTAGACTCTTCTAATGGTTTTTTAGGTCTTGGGAATTCCAAAGCTCTAGCGATAGACCGGGAAATTTTAGAAAAAGAACCTTTAGGTTTTTTACATGAGATTATTGAATATGTGAAAGATGTTAATCCGAATATTATTAAAAAAATGGAATTAACCCTTATCGAGGGCGTGGATTCTGACAGATTCGCGGGGTTGGATTGGCTTAAACAGCATGAAGAAAAATATTTAAAACAAGGCTTTAATAAATTTTTTAATGATAATAAAGAGCATTATATAATCCGTGCTTTTACAAGGCAGGTGTTTAGAGAACAAGATGAAAAATTTACGCGTCTTATAAAGTCGCGTGAAATATATGGCGCGATGATAGATGCTGTCCCTTTATTTTTAGAAATTTCACGGAAAGCTCCGACATATGTTATAGAGCCGTCAAAGTCTATTAAAGACGCGGCTATATCAACAGGGATATTAAGTGCTTGTCAGAAAAAAGCTGGTAAAGAAGGGCAATTGTTTTATGCGAGAAATTATACCGCGGATGAAAATTGGATTAAAAATATTCAGCGGATGATTGATAAACTTTTGCCTGATTTTTTTAATGATGTTACAAGTTTTGGCGGAAAAAGCGTGTATGAAAATCTTACAAGAATGATTATAAGAATTCCTAGTTCGCGTGATATAAAACAAAATGATTCTAATAAGAATAAAATTTTAGAATATATAAAAAATAGTATTGAAAAATATTTAGAAGAAAATGGGGTGCATGGCGCTTTCCGGCATGATATGGTAATACATGTTTTAGAAAAAATAAAATTTGTTTATGTTGATATGGAGCATGCGGAATATTTAAATACTTTGCTTGATTTTTTTACGGATGTTTCTATGGTTGAATGTTCCAGATATGAAAAAGACAGTGAAGGCCGTTTTAAAAGTGATTCTTATAATGAAGATTTGCCGGATAGTTTAAAAGAAAATTTTTTATCATTTTTAAGGCTTTCGTCTGATAATTATTCGGATATTATTGCGAGAGCCGGAACGCGTGACGCGCGAAAAATAATAAATTTAATTTTTGAAGGATATATTCTTAGGGTTAAGGCTATTGATTGGGGAAGTTTGCAAGAATTTAAATCTGCCGAAGACGCTGTTCTTCGTTCTTTATAATTATTTTTTAAAGAAATAAAAAAATCAGAAATGAGGGTAGAGCGAGAAAAATAACAAATTAATCTCTATCTTAATTTGTTGAAAAAGTGGTCTTGACAATGGGGAGTAGCATAGTTCTCGGACAGCATCTAGAGGCAATGAAAGACGGGATATTGTCTGATGAAAAAATAAAACTAGAAAATAAAAAATATGAAAAGAATTTAAGAATGATAAGATTTTTAGATGAAAAAAGTGACGAAGTAGTTAGTTTTGTTACCAACAATTTTAAACTGTCAGCTACTGAATTTCGTATAATATAGTAGTATTTTTATTAGAACTGTAGTATACTTCTTCATAGGGGGTATACTATGACAAAGAGAAAAAAATTCAGGCAAAGAAGGGATTTTAAAAAATTAGAAGAACGGCGGATGAAAGCTGGAAAAATGTTTTCTGTGGGAACAAGACAGTCGGATGTTGCAAGAAAATTAAATGTTTCGACGCCAAGCGTAGCTCGCTGGCATGCCGCATGGAAGAAGGGCGGAACAAATTCACTGAAAGGTGCCGGCAGAGCTGGGAGAAAACCACGTATTACAAAAAAACAATTATTGCAAGTCGACAAAGCTCTGCGTAAAGGGCCAAAGGCAAATGGTTTTTATACTGATTTATGGACGCTACCAAGAATTTCTAAGGTCATAGAAAAAATTTCAGGAATAAAATATCATCCGGGACATGTCTGGAAAATATTGCCATTACTTGGATGGTCCCGACAGAAGCCAACCCGTCAAGCTGTTGAAAGGGACGATAAAGCCGTTCGACGGTGGATAAAAAAAGACTGGGAAAGAATAAAAAAAAGCCAACAGAACAAAAGCATGGATATATTTTTTAGACGAAACAGGGATATCGCAAACACCTTGCGTGCGGTATACGTGGGCGCCAATAGGACAAACTCCTGTTTTGAGACATACTTTAAAATGGAAAAAACTATCGATATGCGGAGCAGTGGGCTATAGGTGGGACGGAAAAAAGAATAGCCTATTTTTTTCTATTCAAGAAAATAATTATAATTCGGATGGGTTGATTAAATTTTTAAAAAATTTAAAAAAGCATAGAAAAGGAAAAAAAATCATATTGGTTTGGGACTCGCTACCGGCACATAGAAGTAAAAAGATAGAAGCTTTTATAAAAATACAGAAGTGGTTAACAGTAGAATATTTACCGGCATATGCACCGGACATTAATCCGATAGAAAATGCATGGAGTAATCTTAAAGGACAAGAACTTGCTAATCGCTGTGAAAATGATCTTACCGAATTAAAAAATATATCAAAAAAAGGATTGCGCAGAATTCAATTTAAAAAAGAACTATTAAACGGTTTTTTACATCATGCCGGCCTTTTTTTTGATTAGATGGCTACAGTATTATGCGAGATTCAATAATAGTTCTAAGAACTCTAAATAACCCATACTTTTTTGTTTTGCTAAAGACAAGCGTTCTTCGAGAGAATTGCAGATTCCAGATAATTTAAAATCTTTTAATCTATTTTTAAGCGAATTCATATTCAAGCGCCTCCTCTTTTGCAAATTCGACAGGTAAAGAATAAGAGCCATTAGAGCAAATCTTTTTAATAATTTTGTAACTGTAAACTTGATAAGCAAGAGCTCTTTTACAAGCAGAATCAACGACACCGCCGGGATATGTATTTAATAAAGATATTATTCCTTGTACTTTCCTTGACCAAAGATTAGGCGAGTCTTTTAAAATAGCAAAAAACATTTGTTCAGCAAAAGGTCCGATATTGTGCATTTTAGCTTGATATTTTTCTTGATATTCTGTTTCGGAATAAAGTTTATATTTTGGATAATGACTGTTGCTTGTAGAGAAAAGACCTTTACCAGATATAGTTGGATGAGTAGCAATTAATTTATTTTCATAATAGATTTTGACAAAAGATTTAGTTTTTTCGATCTCAAGTATTTTACCTACATATTCAAAAGGAGCAGAATAATAATTGTAATCAATAAATACATGGCAATCATGGTAAAGTTTTCTTGTGCCGACTTTAGCGATTTCAAAATTATTTAGAGGAAGCGGCAATAATAAATGTTTTTCTTCGGCATGAAAAACTTCTTTAGGGATTTTCCGAGTAGTGCCGTGAACTCTGCGATTGCAAGTGTTTTCGAGCCAATATAAAATCTGACGGTCTAAATCATCACCATCTTTAAATTGCCGGCCTAATACAAAATTGTTTTTAAAATATTTTATCCCTGATTCTACCTTACCTTTATCGTTGGGGCGATAAATTCTGCACGGAATGGATGTAAATCCATAATGCGCAGAAAAATCTTTATAAAGCTGTTGAAAGATGGGTTCATAAAAATTAGCTTCTAATATTGCTGCCTTTAAATTATCAATTCGAACAGTTTTAGGTATGCCACTAAAATATTTAAAAGCATTTTTATGACAATTTATAAAAGTTTCAACTGTTTGATCGTAAGTTTTTTCATAATAATCTAATCTAGAATAACTCAGTTTCATGTTAAATACCCAAGTTTTACGACGTTTCCCGTTGATATCAGTAGTGAGGCCAATATACCCAAAATCAACTTGAGCTTCTTCTGCTGGTTCTGTATGAATGCGAACAAATATATTTTCTTTCCTTTTAATACCTGCTAAAAAGCGTTTAATAGCTGAATAAGATATTTTTACTTCAATTTCACGCAGTTTTTGATAAATCAAAATCCCGCTTAATCCTTGTTCCATCCACTCAATAATTTGTTCTCGATAGGTATCGAGTTTTTGAGGATGAGGTTTTTTGATTGGAAAACTTTGATTAGATTTAATACGTTTAATTATCTTATCAACAGTTTTCCAATCATGTTTAACATCACGCGCTATTTGAGATTTGTTAAGACCTTTTTCAAGTAAAGATTTAATAGTAATATACATGGCAACTCCTAACATATTAACCACCCCCGTATATAGTTTAACTATAAATAGGGATGGAAGGTTAAAAAAATAAAAATTTTAGAAGGGGGATCCCCCTTCTACCTTCAAATAAACATCATAATAAAGCAAATACTTTTATTGGTTTATCGCTATGGAATTTTCTTGCGCCTTGGGTATGGAATTTATTTTAGCCTTGAGGTTCCAATTGCTTTCAGAGAAGTTGTATTGTTGAGAGCTCCTGAATTATCAACTTTATGCGACACGATAAAAAACACGCCACTCAACACCGAAATTACAAACTACGAAAAATTTCATGGCCGTCTTACAGAATATTTACAAGAATACTTGTTACACGGAGGATACTTACCCGCTATCTCTGAATACCTTATAAAAAAAACTATTTCAAAAGCAATCTTCGATATTTATATTCAGTGGATTATCGGAGACATTTTAAAACATAATAAAAACGAAAACTATTTATATGAAATATTTAAAGGAATAAACACTACTTACGGTTCACAGATTTCTTGGAATAATATATCAAAACATCTATCAATAGAACACCAATCCTGTCCGATAAAACTATTTCACCAAAAAACTAGTTGAAATTCCTTAATTTTAAAATCAGAAATTCTGGCTGGTGTTGCGCTTAACAGATCTATCAATGTCAACCTTGATAATTTTTTCATTGATAGATCGGGGAATCGCAACACCAGCCAGAATTTCTGATTTTAAAAGGAAGGAATTTCAACTAGTTTTTTGGTGAATATCATCGCTATCCAGACTTGACTCATCACCGCATTTTTACTTGTTCCCAAAAATGTTTTTATTTGTAAATTCTGTTTTATCCATCTAAAAAATATTTCTATTTGCCATCTTGTTTTATATATTTGTACGATCGTTTTAGCTGACAGTTTAAAATTGTTGGTAACAATACTAACTACTTCGTCACTTTTTTCATCTAAAAATCTTATCATTCTTAAATTCTTTTCATATTTTTTATTTTCTAGTTTTATTTTTTCATCAGACAATATCCCGTCTTTCATTGCCTCTAGATGCTGTCCGAGAACTGTATATTTTAGATTGTTTTTTAATTTAGTCACAAAATAACTCTTAGAAAAGTCAATATTACTCCATAGTTCAAGGTCTGTATACGCACGGTCAAAACAATATATGCTGTCCGGTTTAATATTTAATTTATCCTTAGCTATTCTTATATCAGAAATATTCCCTTCAGTTATCACTGCAAAATCGGGAATATCTCCTGAATGATCAAATAAGCAGTGTATTTTTACAGCGCCTTTTTTAGTTCTGAATTTCGCCCATGAAAATGTAGCCAGACATACATCAATTGTGGAAGCGTCAATCGTATATAGCGGATTCTTAAAACGAAATTTATGTTTCGGAGTTAAATCTTTGCATTGGGAAAGTATCTTGTAAAATAATGATTCATAAATTTGATAACTTCTTATTTTATTCGCATCTGCTAACGTAGAACGTTTAACAGGCGATAATCCTAAATGGTATAACTTAGAATTATTTATTTCTAGTCCATTTACAATTTCTCTCAAAGATTTTTTCCCGGAGGCTTGCGCGTATAGTAAAGATCCAAGCTGGTTCCAGCATTTAAGAGTCTTAACATAACGGTCGCCATTAAAAGAATTTACAAAACGTTCAAAATGATATCGCGGAATTAATGCTAAAAGTTGATTAAAAACCGTGCTATAATTAGCCATATAGGGAATCCTCCTTGTTTTATGGGCGTTTTAGCGTGTTTCCATTTTACCCATTTTAACATTTTTGGAGTGATTCCCTTTATTTTTTTAGACGTTTACCGGACAGGATTG
>JYNY01000180.1 GCA_000954095.1 Candidatus Omnitrophus magneticus
TTATATGATTGACCCTTTGCGCAACCAAAAAATCATATTCGATTTAATAGAGAAGACGCAATACTTCACAATCCACGCGCCGAGGCAGACCGGGAAAACAACACTTTTACATGAATTGGCGCATAGATTAAATAAAGAAGGAAATTATATTTCAGTAGTGTTTTCCGTAGAGTCCGCGGGGTATAGGTCTATAACTGAAGAAATCGCGAATAAAAAAATTATTAATTCTCTTTACAGTTCAAGCGGCCAATATCTCAATAAAAAAAATTGTCCAATCCCGCCTGAAAAATATACTAAAGATTTAACATTAGAAAATTACTTAATAGATTGGGCTATTTCTCAAACTAAACCAAT
Organism: Candidatus Omnitrophus magneticus; assembly: GCA_000954095.1. Classification (GTDB taxonomy): domain Bacteria; phylum Omnitrophota; class Gorgyraeia; order Tantalellales; family Tantalellaceae; genus Omnitrophus_A; species Omnitrophus_A magneticus. The sequence goes on from JYNY01000180.1 coordinate 355, forward strand.
AGTTTTATTATTGGATGAAATAGATTCATTATATGACGATGTTTTAGTGTCAGTTCTTAGGCAGTTACGAAATGGATTTCAAATAAGACCAAAACGATTTCCTTCAACCGTGGCGCTTGTGGGATTAAGAGATGTTCGGGAATACAAAACAAAAGTTCGTCCGAGTGAAGTGTCTCTAGGCTCAGGCTCGCCCTTTAATATCAAAGCTGAATCAATTCTTTTGGGAACATTCACAAAAGAAGAAATAACTGAATTATACAGTCAGCACACAAAAGATACAGGGCAGATATTTTTAAAAGAAGTAGTAGATAGAATTTATGAATTAACCGGAGGCCAGCCGTGGCTGGTAAACGCTATAGCGAGAGAAATAGTAGTAAAAATATTAAACGAAGATTTTACAAAAAAAATAACTCTAGATCATGTTGAATCCGCGAAAGAAAATATAATACAAAGACGCGACACGCATTTAGATAGTTTAATAGATAAACTGAAAGAGGAGCGGGTAAAAAATATAGTAAGCGCTATTATAAATGGAGACGGAGTTTTGTTTGACAACTATGACGATTCGCTTCTATATTGCCGAGATTTAGGGATTATAAGCGAAACAAAACCTATAAGAATAGCTAATGAAATATACCGAGAAATAATTCCGAGAGTTTTAAATAGAAATTTGCAGGATAGTATTGAAGAAGAAGGCGAAACTAAATGGTATATAAAATCCAACGGTAAACTTGATATGGATAAATTATTAAAAGCTTTTCAAGAATTTTACAGTGAAAATTCTGAAGTTTGGCTTGAAAGATTTGATTATAAAGAAGCAGGCCCGCATTTACTTTTAATGGCGTTTTTGCAGAGAGTAATAAACGGCGGCGGCAGGATAAATCGCGAAATGGCAGTTGGAACAGGACGAACTGATTTACTTATAGAATTTAACGGAGATAAATTTGTTTTAGAATTAAAGTTAAAAAGAATGCCGTCCGCGAGACAAAAAGGCTTAGATCAAATCTCCCGCTATCTAGACACCCTCGGCATGACTAAAGGATATCTTATTTTATTTGAAATAAAACCTTCCAGTATTATTCCATGGGAAACCCGCGTTAAATGGGAAGATATTTCTCATCAGAATAAAAATATTACTATCGTGGAAATGTGAGACAACTTGTTGTTTGATTTATAAATAAAAATAAAATTGGAGGAAATTTTAAAATGAAAAGTAAACGATATTTTAATACAACTGGTTTTTGTATGCCTGAAAGACATTATATGGTTGACCCTTTGCGCAACCAAAAAATCATATTCGATTTAATAGAGAAGACGCAGTACTTCACAATCCACGCGCCAAGGCAGACAGGAAAGACTACGCTTTTACATGAATTAGCGCATAGATTAAATAAAGAAGGAAATTATATTTCAGTAGTGTTTTCGGTAGAGTCCGCGGGGTATCGGTCTATAACTGAAGAAACCGCGAATTTAAAAATAATAAATTCTCTTTATGAATCATGCGAGTTATTTATTTCTAAGGAGTTATGGCCGAAAAAGTCGCTAGCAGATGAAAAGTGTTCTTTACAGACTTATTTAAATAATTGGGCGGGTTCTCAAAAAAAACCAATAGTTTTATTATTAGACGAAATAGATTCGTTATATGATGACGTATTAGTATCAGTGCTAAGACAACTACGTAATGGTTTTCAAGGAAGGCCAAAACATTTTCCATCAACCATAGCTTTAGTGGGATTAAGAGATGTTCGGGAATATAAAACAAAAGTCCGTCCGAGTGAAGTGTCTCTAGGCTCCGGTTCGCCCTTTAATATAAAAGCGGAATCAATTCTTTTAGGAACATGGACAAAAGAAGAAATAGCTGAATTATACAGTCAGCACACAAAAGATACAGGGCAGATATTTTCAAAAAAAGTAATAGATAGAATCTATGAATTAACCGGAGGCCAGCCGTGGCTGGTAAACGCGGTAGCGAATGAAATAGTGGAGAAAATATTAAAAAGTGATTACACAAAAAAAATAACACTCGCTCACGCGGAAGAGGCGAAAGAAAATCTAATCGCGCGCAGAGACACGCATTTAGATAGTTTATTAGATAAACTGAAAGAACCCAGAGTTAAAATCATTGTCAGTGTTTTTATAAACGGCGATTCTCTTGTATATGATAATTTCAATGATGATCTTAGGTATGTTATAGATTTAGGAATTATCCGCAAAGAAAAATATGACATAATTTTTTCAAATGAAATATACCGAGAAATAATTCCTAGAGTTTTAAACTTTTCTATGCAAGAAAACATTAGAGAAGAAGGCATGACTTCTTGTTACATAAAACCCGACGATAAGCTTGATATGGATAAACTATTAAAAGCGTTTCAAAAATTTTATCGCCGTAATAGTGAACATTGGCTAGAAAGATTTGATTATAAAGAAGCTGGACACGGGCTTCTTTTAATGGCCTTTTTGCAGAGAGTAATCAATGGAGGCGGCAGAATTGATCGTGAAATGGCGGTTGGCCGAGGACGAACAGATTTAACCATTGAATTCGCCGGCGAGACCTTTGTTTTGGAACTAAAATTAAAAAGAGACAGAGATAGTAAAGAAGATGGCCTCGACCAAATTTCACGCTACCTAGACACACTCGGCATGACAAAAGGATATCTTATTTTATTTGAAATAAAACCTTCCAGTATTATTCCATGGGAAACCCGCGTTAAATGGGAAAATGTTTCTCATCAAAATAAAAAAATTACTGTTGTGGAAATGTGAGATAGCTTATCGTTTGATTTATAAATAAACATGGAATGAATATGGAGGATTTTAAAAAATGAAAAGTAAACGATATTTTAATACAACTGGTTTTTGTATGCCTGAAAGACATTATATGATTGACCCTTTGCGCAACCAAAAAATCATATTCGATTTAATAGAGAAGACGCAATACTTCACAATCCACGCGCCGAGGCAGACTGGGAAAACAACACTTTTACATGAATTGGCGCATAGATTAAATAAAGAAGGAAATTATATTTCAGTAGTGTTTTCCGTAGAGTCCGCGGGGTATAGATCTATAACTGAAGAAATCGCGAATAAAAAAATTATTAATTCTCTTTACAGTTCAAGCGGCCAATATCTCAATAAAAAAAATTGTCCAATCCCGCCTGAAAAATATACTAAAGATTTAACATTAGAAAATTACTTAATAGATTGGGCTATTTCTCAAACTAAACCAATAGTTTTATTATTGGATGAAATAGATTCATTATATGACGATGTTTTAGTGTCAGTTCTTAGGCAGTTACGAAATGGATTCCAAATAAGACCAAAACGATTTCCTTCAACCGTGGCGCTTGTGGGATTAAGAGATGTTCGGGAATACAAATTAAAAGTCCGTCCGCGTGAAGCGTCATTAGGTTCAGGCCCACCAAAAAAGAGAAAGGGAAAAGAAAGAAGAGGAGGGATATGGATATATGTTGTAACTGTTGTTTGACATGTTCAATTATTTTTTGCTATATAAATTTTATTTATTATTTTTGTTGTATTTTAAATGAATATATTTTAATATTTTTATATTTTAATTATTTTTATTTTTTTTTTAATAATTATTACCGGTTTAAGGTATTGGATGGAACATATTTTTTTTCTTCCTGTTCGTTTAGTATATTGGTTGATAAAAGGTGAGTATAGTGCTATTCGGGGGGTTTTTCAGGCATTTGGGAAAATTGATATAGTCTCTACTAAACGCCGGCTGAAAAAAAAAGAACAATATAAAATAACTGATAGAGCTATTTTTGAAATTTTTTTGAAAGATTACTCTATGATTGGAAAAATTTCTGTGAATAAATCCTTATCGCAAAAACAAGACAGTTCACGTTAAGAGTAAAAGAAACTGAAAGAAAACATCCGCGCAGTGCATATTATTATTGAGTCTTTCGGTTTTAGTGTTGGTAAAATAATTATTTTTCTTCTGGTTTTTTTTATAAAAGAAGTTAAAACTTTTAGTCATAAATATTCTTGATTTTTAATACCGTAAGCTCTACGCTGAATTACACGAATTTTGTTGTTCAACCCCTCCATAAATCTGAGAGATACTTTGTTATCAGGATGACAATAACTTATTATACAACGCCCTAAACCTGAGAAAATTATACAAATATTTTGTAATCACTAAGCGGTATAATGCTTCCCTTGTCCAGACCAAAATTAAACAAATTTAAGGTGAAAAAAATTTTTAAGATTTCCACCTTATCTATTTTTTTCTTGTAAGATATACCTCCTTTTTCTGGTCTGTTTATTTTTGTAAACATAAATATAGTAGTAGTAAGTGTGGAGACTGTGTATAACTGTGTAACAGTTATACAAGTGATGGATGACAAGTTGTGGGTAACCGCTTTGGGGTTATCCACAATCTTGTCTCCAGAACGCCAGTATCCACACGTTCTTGGTTAATAATCTCAAAACCAGCCATCCGAGTAAACAGTATAAAATTTTTACGGTAAACTCAAAGAGTTTCCTTGTGATGGCTGGCAAAATTTTATCCCGTAATACACCTCCCATGGCGTTTGAGTTT
>JYNY01000181.1 GCA_000954095.1 Candidatus Omnitrophus magneticus
TAATAATTGAGTTTAAAAAAGTAGACGCGCGCAAAAAAGAAAAAATGCCGCAAGCAGTAAAAGCCGCGTTTAAACAGATAGAAGAAAAACAATACGATTTAATTTTAAAATCCCGCGGTATTAAAAAAATAAAAAAAATCGCGATTGTGTTTCAAGGTAAAAAGGTTTGGGTAAGGGAAGGATAAAAAAATATTATTTAAATTAGCCCATCTTCCGCTATTCGCGTAAAAAAACAGCTATTTTTCAGATTTTAAAATTTTGAAGTGCCCATTTAATGCGGGTTTCATGTTTTAAAAACTCAAAAAATGGTTGTGGGGCCGACCTAGTTGATTGACAAAGTATTTACTTGTGTAAAAATATAGACATTATGTATTTAAAATGTCGCAGAAGGTTTAAAGACGGTAAAGAACATCGTTATTTCAGCATTGTTGAAAGTATTAGAACTCGCCGCGGAGTAATAAAACGACAAGTTCTTTATTTGGGAGAAATTAATGATTCTCAAGAAGCTTCATGGTGTAAAGCTTTAGAAGTATTTGATAAAAGCGATAAGACATATCGCCAGTTATCAATTTTTACGGATGATATAAATCCGCCTGATAAAGTTACTAATCCAATACAGATAAAACTTAATGAAATGCGCCTTGAGCGTCCACGAGAATGGGGAGCATGCTGGTTAGCGCTTGAGATGTGGAATTTTTTGGGATTAGATAATTTTTGGTCAAAACATCTTACCCCTAGCCGTAAAGGGACAAATTGGCTTAATGTTTTAAAAACACTAGTTACGTATCGTTGGATTTCGGCTGGTAGTGAATGGCGTTTACACAGGCAATGGTTTAAAAGTAGCGCTATGGCGGATTTGCTAGGAGAGGATGATTCTATCGCGTTAGATGATACTTTGTATCGCTGTTTGGATTTACTTCACGCGCCCAAAAAAGATTTATTTTCATTTTTATCTGAACGTTGGAAAACATTATTTAATATATCCTATGATGTTTTATTATACGATCTTACCAGCACATATTTTGAGGCAGATTCAAAAGATAATGAACGATTAAAAAAATTCGGATATAGTAGAGATAAGAGAAGTGATTGCGTGCAAGTAGTAATTGCGCTTATAGTCACTAAAGAAGGTTTTCCGGTGGCCTATGAAGTTATGCCGGGAAATACTCAAGACCGGACAACTCTACCGGAATTTTTAAAAAAGATAGAAACAGTATATGGCAAATTAAATAGATTGTGGATTATGGATAGAGGCATTCCTACCGAAGAAAGTCTTAAAAAAATGCGAGAACATAATGCTGATTATCTTGTCGGAACGCCAAGAGGAAAACTGTCTAAGCTTGAAAAACAATTATTAAAAGAACCATGGAAAAAAGTTCAAGAAAATGTAAAAGTAAAACTTATCCGAGAAGAAAAAGAATTGTATATATTGACTTTTAGTAACGGCAGGCGTGATAAAGAAAGGTCAATGAGACAAAGAAGACTACGCAATTTATACGAACGGCTAAAAA
>JYNY01000182.1 GCA_000954095.1 Candidatus Omnitrophus magneticus
AATTTTTTTTCGACCCCATTTTTTTGTATAAAAGAATGGGGTCTTTTATTTTACGGTCATCCCTACTTAACCCCTTTAGACACAAAAAATTATACAGTGCCCAAAAACATTTTGATGGACATGGATGGACACGTAAATGTCCACTAAATCGAAATGTTTCGTAAAAAGTGGACATTTCCGGCCGGTGGACATTTAGGATATAGCGGCTCGGGAGCAAAAAACAGGTTGACTTTATGTCAGAAAAAGTGTATATTTTTTCTGACAGATGAGAGGTGATATAAATGACACAAAGCATTTACAATATGATACTTAGCAGGATATACGTAAGGCATAGGGGTTGGGTATTTACTCCAATGCAGTTTTTAGACCTTGGAAGCCGTATGGCCGTAGATCAAACATTGGGACGTTTGACTAAATCGGGGACCATACGTCGTTTGACGAGGGGATTATATGATTATCCTGCAAAACATCCGGATTTCGGCGATCTCCCGCCTAACTATGATCGCGTTGCCCAAGCATTAGTTGGACGCGATAATTTGAAAATTCAGCCTTCCGGCGCATATGCCGCCAACCTGTTAGGTTTAACAGAGCAGGTTCCGGCAAAGATTGTTTTCTTTACAGATGGCCCTAATCGCAAAGTTCAGCTTGGTAAACAGACGATTGTTTTGAAACGAACAACCCCAAGAAACATGGCAACAGCTGGACGAATAAGCGGCTTAGTCATTCAGTCCTTGCGTTATTTAAAGCAGGGTAATGTTGATTCGACTGTCCTTGCAAAACTTAAAAGACGGCTTTCCGATGATGATAAAAATACACTTATGAATGATATTCGCTATGCGCCATCATGGATAGGGGATATTTTTAGGAAAATACAAGGGTGACAGATTTATGGATAATTTTTTATTGTTAAAAGATGCAGATAAAAAAGCATATTTTGATGTTGTTGCTCACGACCTAGGTGTAACTCCGCAACTTATCGAAAAAGATTTCTGGGTGTGCTGGATGCTTAAGATCATTTTTTCACTGCCCACATCTGGTAGTCATTTGACGTTTAAAGGAGGTACCTCGCTTTCAAAGTGTTATAGCGTTATCAAACGGTTTTCCGAAGATGTTGATGTTTCAATCGAAAGAACTTTTCTAATAAGCCAAGAGTCAATTGAACCCGACAAAAAACAGGGTACTAAAGAAAATCAGCGAAGGCTGGATCGCTTAAAGCAGGCATGCCAAGGAAAGATCGCTGATGTGATCATCCCCGAGCTAGAGAAGAAAACAGGATCTGCTCTATCTGGTATAGGGCAATGGGAGATAAATCTGGACCCTGATGATCCGGATAATCAAACTATTTTATTTACCTACCCGAGCGTTATCGAGAATGGCAAGAGCAGTTATGTCCAACCCGTTGTAAAAATTGAACTCGGCGCAAGATCAGATCATTGGCCTGTTGAGGTTATGTCTGTTAAACCTTATGTTTCGAATGCGGCCGGTAAGGTGACTATTGAAGGCACGCAGGTACGTGTTTTAGGTGCCGAAAGAACCTTTTGGGAGAAAGCGACAATATTGCACGCGATAAGCCATGGCTCAAAATTACGCGCAAGGATGTCACGTCACTACTACGACGTGGGTGAGATGGTAGGCACTTCTATTTACACCAAAGCTATTCAGAATATCGATTTATTGATAAAAGTCGCTGAACACAAAGCCTTATTTTTTAAAGACAGTAAAGCGCATTATGATTTGGCAAAGCCAGGCAGTCTCCGGTTAATGCCTTTGGATGAGCAACTTGCCTTGCTAAATGACGACTATCGGCAAATGCAGGAAATGTTTTTTGAGGACCCGCCGTCCTTTGAGAGCGTTCTGAAGAAATTAAAAACGGCGGAAGAAGAGATTAACAGGATCAAGCAATGAACACCGTTAGAAATAAATCTATACGTACTAACGCAATTTCTAACGGGGTGAACTACTGGTGGACATCGGATTATCACTTTTCACATGCCAATATCATCCGGTATTGCAACAGGCCGTTTGAGACGGTCGAGGAAATTCATCCGGATAGAGAAGAGTAATATGCAATATGTTTACGTTTTGCAAAGCATCAAAGATGGCAAATGGTACACCGGTTGTACCGAGGATTTACGGAAGCGTTTTGGCGAGCATAATGACGGTAAAGTTATGTCTACGAAAGGTCGTGAACCTTTCGAATTGATATATTATGAAGCGTCTTTGAATTCTGAAGATTCTTTTGCCCGGGAAAAATATTTAAAATCAATCCTGTCCGGTAAACGTCTAAAAAAATAAAGGGAATCACTCCAAAAATGTTAAAATGGGTAAAATGGAAACACGCTAAAACGCCCATAAAACAAGGAGGATTCCCTATATATTGTCAATTTTAATGTAAAAATACCCAAAAATTTCAATTGAAAATTACCCACTTGAGAAAGCATGTCTGGGATGAGAATTCCAAAAGTTTAGCAAATATAGATAATGTTATTTATAGATACCCCCGCCTTTACAGGCGGGGTTCTTTTTCAGAATTCAAACTTCGTTT
>JYNY01000183.1 GCA_000954095.1 Candidatus Omnitrophus magneticus
ATACAGATAAAACTTAATGAAATGCGCCTTGAGCGTCCACGAGAATGGGGAGCATGCTGGTTAGCGCTTGAGATGTGGAATTTTTTGGGATTAGATAATTTTTGGTCAAAACATCTTACCCCTAGCCGTAAAGGGACAAATTGGCTTAATGTTTTAAAAACACTAGTTACGTATCGTTGGATTTCGGCTGGTAGTGAATGGCGTTTACACAGGCAATGGTTTAAAAGTAGCGCTATGGCGGATTTGCTAGGAGAGGATGATTCTATCGCGTTAGATGATACTTTGTATCGCTGTTTGGATTTACTTCACGCGCCCAAAAAAGATTTATTTTCATTTTTATCTGAACGTTGGAAAACATTATTTAATATATCCTATGATGTTTTATTATACGATCTTACCAGCACATATTTTGAGGCAGATTCAAAAGATAATGAACGATTAAAAAAATTCGGATATAGTAGAGATAAGAGAAGTGATTGCGTGCAAGTAGTAATTGCGCTTATAGTCACTAAAGAAGGTTTTCCGGTGGCCTATGAAGTTATGCCGGGAAATACTCAAGACCGGACAACTCTACCGGAATTTTTAAAAAAGATAGAAACAGTATATGGCAAATTAAATAGATTGTGGATTATGGATAGAGGCATTCCTACCGAAGAAAGTCTTAAAAAAATGCGAGAACATAATGCTGATTATCTTGTCGGAACGCCAAGAGGAAAACTGTCTAAGCTTGAAAAACAATTATTAAAAGAACCATGGAAAAAAGTTCAAGAAAATGTAAAAGTAAAACTTATCCGAGAAGAAAAAGAATTGTATATATTGACTTTTAGTAACGGCAGGCGTGATAAAGAAAGGACAATGAGACAAAAAAAACACCGCAATTTATAACAACAGCTAAAAGAACTAAAAAAACAAAAAAAACAGCGTTTAAAATATGAAATAATAAATTTAACGAAAGAA
>JYNY01000184.1 GCA_000954095.1 Candidatus Omnitrophus magneticus
TAACATTTTCTAAAGACGGGATTTGCCATATACGCACTGTTGCGTCAGCTGACGCACTAGTTACTATTATTTCTCCTGTAGCTTTTATTATTGTGTGGGCATGACCAACCCAATTCGTATGTCCTTTTAATGTTAAAACTTTTATTTTGTTCATATCTTTTTTTATTTGCCATACACGCACTGTGTTGTCCCCTGACGCACTAGTTATTATTATTTCTCCTGTATCTTCTTTTATTATTGTGTTGGCGTGTCTAACCCCATCCGTATGTCCTTCTAATGTTAAAATTTTTATTTTGTTATCTAGCCCTATTTGCCATACACGCACTGTTCTGTCACTTGACGCGCTGGTTACTATTATTTCTCCTGTAGCTTTTATTATTGTGTGGGCATGTTTAACCCAATACGTATGTCCTTCTAATATTAAAACTTTTATTTTGTTATCTACCCCTATTTGCCATACACGCACTGTTTTGTCAAATGACGCGCTAGTTACTATTATTTCTCCTGTATCTTTTATTATTGTGTGGGCATGCTTAACATAGTCCTCATGTCCTTCTAATGTTAAAACTTTTATTTGGTTATCTAGCCCTATTTGCCATACACGCACTGTTTTGTCATTTGACGCGCTGGTTACTATTATTTCTCCGGTATCTTTTATTATTGTTTGGGTTTGTTGAACTCCATCCGCATGTCCTATTAATGTTAAAACTTTTATTTTGTTATCTAGCCCTATTTGCCATACACGCACTGTTTTGTCATTTGACGCGCTAGTTACTAATATTTCTCCTGTATCTTCTTTTATTATTGTGTGGACATGAGCAACCACCCTCGTATGTTCTTTTAATTTTAAAACTTTTATTTGGTTATCTCGCCCTATTTGCCATACACGCACTGTTTTGTCATCTGACGCGCTAGTTACTATTATTTCTCCTGTATCTCTTATTATTGTGTTGACATGCGTAACCTCTTCTATATGCCCTGATAATATCCTTTTTACTTCATCTATTCCGCCTTCGCCGATATCTTCCCATTCGGCAGATACTGGTTCCCAGTTAGCGTCAATTATTTTTTCTTCAGATTGAGCATTTTTCCATTTAGCGTTAGGAACGTCTTCCCATTTTGATTTTGCGGGGATTTCTTCTTGCGCTGTGATCTTGTCCATTTCCATTCCATCCCATACTTCTCCGGTTAATTTGCTATCAAGTATAGATTTAGAAAGCGCTTTTTTAACTGACTCTTTGTTTATAAATTCGCGCAATGTTTTTCCAAGCGGAGTTTCGCCGTGTTTTTCATAGGTTCCGCGGCCGAAAAATGCGGATGTTAACGCGATTATTGAGTTATGTTTAAGGCCGGTTTTTTCTAATACTTCATGCAGGATATATTCGTCGAGTAAGTCTTTTGGCCCGGTTGTGTTTTCGGTTTCGAGGATGTGTTTAATGACGTTTACCGCGAGGGCAGATTCGTGGCCGAGTAGATATTTTTCTGGGGATTCGACTATGGCGTTAAACCATTTGAAGGAGTCGCTAGGGGATTTAAGCGCCCCGATGACCGTATCAATTTGTTCTTGCGGGATATTTTGTTTAGATAAAATCTCGCGGATTTCGCCTTCGCGCGTAAGTAATTTCTCCGCCCGGGTTTTGACAATATCTACAATGTCTTGGTTATCGGCGTGGATTTTATCGCTATCTTGTTCGATTATTTTTCGCAAGGCGGTTTCTTCTTCATGACTAAATCCCGCTGAAATATTGCCGGTTGAAAAATCTTCGGTGTCGAATATTCCGCTCAAATCCATTCCGTCTAAAGGCATTGTTGCTATATCACCAAAATATTCAGGATGGTTGTTAACGAATGTTTCAGTGTTTTCATGGAACTCATCATAATATTTATCCATAATCTCGCGGA
>JYNY01000185.1 GCA_000954095.1 Candidatus Omnitrophus magneticus
AAAATGTTTTAGCAAAATTATTTGGTGTAAAACGTTTACCAGAAGCGGCTACTACCCCATCTTCCGCTATTCGCGTAAAAAAACAGCTATTTTTCAGATTTTAAAATTTTGAAGTACCCATTTAATGCGGGCTTTATGTTTTAAAAACTCAAAAAATGGTTGTGGGGCCGACCTAGTTGATTGACAAAGTATTTACTTGTGTAAAAATATAGACATTATGTATTTAAAATGTCGCAGAAGGTTTAAAGACGGTAAAGAACATCGTTATTTCAGCATTGTTGAAAGTATTAGAACTCGCCGCGGAGTAATAAAACGACAAGTTCTTTATTTGGGAGAAATTAATGATTCTCAAGAAGCTTCATGGTGTAAAGCTTTAGAAGTATTTGATAAAAGCGATAAGACATATCGCCAGTTATCAATTTTTACGGATGATATAAATCCGCCTGATAAAGTTACTAATCCAATACAGATAAAACTTAATGAAATGCGCCTTGAGCGTCCACGAGAATGGGGAGCATGCTGGTTAGCGCTTGAGATGTGGAATTTTTTGGGATTAGATAATTTTTGGTCAAAACATCTTACCCCTAGCCGTAAAGGGACAAATTGGCTTAATGTTTTAAAAACACTAGTTACGTATCGTTGGATTTCGGCTGGTAGTGAATGGCGTTTACACAGGCAATGGTTTAAAAGTAGCGCTATGGCGGATTTGCTAGGAGAGGATGATTCTATCGCGTTAGATGATACTTTGTATCGCTGTTTGGATTTACTTCACGCGCCCAAAAAAGATTTATTTTCATTTTTATCTGAACGTTGGAAAACATTATTTAATATATCCTATGATGTTTTATTATACGATCTTACCAGCACATATTTTGAGGCAGATTCAAAAGATAATGAACGATTAAAAAAATTCGGATATAGTAGAGATAAGAGAAGTGATTGCGTGCAAGTAGTAATTGCGCTTATAGTCACTAAAGAAGGTTTTCCGGTGGCCTATGAAGTTATGCCGGGAAATACTCAAGACCGGACAACTCTACCGGAATTTTTAAAAAAGATAGAAACAGTATATGGCAAATTAAATAGATTGTGGATTATGGATAGAGGCATTCCTACCGAAGAAAGTCTTAAAAAAATGCGAGAACATAATGCTGATTATCTTGTCGGAACGCCAAGAGGAAAACTGTCTAAGCTTGAAAAACAATTATTAAAAGAACCATGGAAAAAAGTTCAAGAAAATGTAAAAGTAAAACTTATCCGAGAAGAAAAAGAATTGTATATATTGACTTTTAGTAACGGCAGGCGTGATAAAGAAAGGTCAATGAGACAAAGAAGACTACGCAATTTATACGAACGGCTAAAAG
>JYNY01000186.1 GCA_000954095.1 Candidatus Omnitrophus magneticus
TCTTTCTCCTTTAGTGTACATCTTGTGTTTCTGCCATGTATTTGGTCTTATTCTGGTTGTTGAAAGCGCCTTTAGCTCAAACAAGTTGCAGCTCCTTTATTTTTTCGGGTGTTTTCGTTATTAAATCCCATAAAAAAGTAGTTTCATTAAATCTTACCTTGTAGACCAATTTACCTAAATATCTATTATTAATTAACAAGTCAGCATTTGTAGTAAGTCGCTTCCTTTCTAACATAAGGGAAGTATCTATAATAGCCGAATCCATAATATTACTAAATAACTTGCTGCAGTCGTTTTTGTGTAAATATTTATTTGTTAATAATAGAATTGATGCGTTATGCTCAAGGGAAAAATCAAGCGCACGCAAAGGAAAATCTACTTTTTTGGTTTTCCCACAAAGCAGTATATCAAGGGTATCAACAACAATAAGGGGACGCTCGCCTTTAATATTTCTCATCCAAACATCAAGAATTTGAAAAAATGAAGAGGTATCGGCGGATAAGTTATAAATGAAGTCATATTCTAACGTCCTGTTACCTATTATTTTTTTAAGTCGGCTCTGTAAACGTCTTTCGTCATTTAATAATGAGAAATAATAAACGGGTTTCCTTTCTACTTTTCTGTTAAGCACCGTCCAGCCATTGCTTACAGCAACCACAATATTTAGCGCTAACCAAGACTTTCCTATAAATGGCTTACCAGATAAAACACTTAGTCCCTCTGGTAGTATATCTCTTATAATCCACTGTTTTTTGACACATTTCCTCATTAAATCACTAACATTTTGAGTCATATTCCCTCCTTTTGCTGTAATCCTTCAGTGCTTGGCCAAACAAAAAGCCCTTAGCTCCGAGTTCTAAAAAGCTATTCTTATCTATTACTTTTATTGGTTT
>JYNY01000187.1 GCA_000954095.1 Candidatus Omnitrophus magneticus
AAACGGGCTTGGCCCCACAACTTCCTCCCCATTGATTATCTCGGTTAAGTCAAAGTCATTGCCAGTGAGAGCCATAAGGTCATGACACTGCCTGATCTCCTGCCTTGGTTGTTCTATCGTTTGTGTGTCCATTAGTTATTTTAGCATATAGCACATAACAGAAACACCGCTCTCCAGAACCTATACAAATCCATTTCTAAACCACACATAGGGCAATTAAATGTTCTATCCGCCAGCGTTAGAGTTTCATTTTTCCATCCGCACCAGGAACATGTTATCGCTCTCTTTTAATCTAAGCCATCCTATTCTTGGCAATCTTATCTAGATTATATCAAGCAGTTAAAACCCTCTCCGCTCTTCACGGCAAATCTTGACACTCCCACTGCCGTGGGGTCGAGACCCCTTAAGCGTTGGGAGCGTGTCACGTTGCATAAAACACCTCTGATTTGTCATAGTATTGTTGTTGAGAAAAGCGTTTAAATATAAAGTTAAGGCTAACTACCAGACTCGGTATAAAGCAGCACATTGGCTTGATCTGTGTGGTAGGATGAGCTAAAAACAGGATTAAACAAATGAAGATACTTGTGACAGGAGCTGGCGGTATGATAGGCCGTCATGTGGTACAGCATTTAGTGGATGGCGGCCACGAGGTTCATGGCCTTGGCAGAACGGTGGAGACGCCCCCATATTTATCTAAAAAAATCAGATGGCACGAAGCCGACCTCATGGAAGACGGCGCCACTAAACGATTGATAAAGGAAATCAAACCGGAAGGATTGCTCCACCTCGCGTGGACTACAGAACACGGTAAATTCTGGAAAGCGCCGGAAAATATGGACTGGGCAGGTTTGTCGCTAAGGCTGTTACGCTATTTTGTGTACGAAGGAGGACGAAGGGCTGTAGCCGCCGGTTCATGCGCTGAATATGATTGGACTCAGCTAGGCGACGGCATTTGTCTGGAAGAGGGTACTCCAGTGGGTTCGCCTTTTCTCTACGGCATAGCGAAAAACGCTGTGAGACAATGCGCTCAACAGTTTTTTAAAGACACAGGTGGGACCGCCTCATTTGCCTGGGGAAGAGTCTTCTTCCTGTTCGGCGAAGGAGAGAACCCCAGGCGACTTGTTCCATCGGTTATAAATTCTCTTCTAAGGGGAGAGGTGGCCAGGGTGTCCAGTGGAACACAGATTCGAGACTTTATGTCCTCCAGGGAAGCTGGTAGGGCATTCGCTCAACTACTCGTGAGCAACGTCGAGGGAGTTGTTAACATCGCAAGTGGACAGCCTACAGCCTTACGATCCATAATAGCCGCTCTTTGCCGTGAGATTGGCGGAGAAGCTGACTACGGTGCAATACCTGGACAAAAAGGTGAACCCCCCATACTTGTAGCTGACGTCACACGCCTCCGCGATGAGGTTGGCTTTAAACCAGCCGAATCTCTCCAGGATGGTTTGAGCAATACCGTCAAGCTATGGCGATAAAGCGCTACGAGGAGATTATGCCGCTTTCAGATAAAACAAGAGAAAAGATATTAAAAATTAACGAAAAAAGGCGTATGGCTATACAAAGCAAACTGGAAGAACTTCATAGTAAACGTAAAAATTTAACTCCTCAAATGGTTGAGTCTATGAACACCGTCCGTAACATAGCCGAGACGCTGGCTAAGAAAAAGAGCGATAAAATATTAAACAGCACTGATTTACGGCAAGAAATGGAAAAACTGATGGATTTTAAAAAATAGAAAAAAGTACTGCACCACATAAATTTTATAGAGTGGTACAATGAAAAATTTGACAGAGAAGAGATAAATCCAGCTAGCGTCGAGATTCTTGTAAAGAGCGTACACCCAACAACCTTGACAATACAAGACGTAGGAGAGAAGTCCCTTATGGTGTACAAACAATTCGCCCAAATGATAAACGGTGCATTACAACACAGAGACGTATTCATTACAAAAAATGACATAGAGAAGGCTTGCGAAGAACTCAAGATAGAGTTTACATATAAAGGGTACAAGCTTATATGTGATATTTTATCGGGAGATATCACCCCGTAACCCTCACTTTTTTTCTCTAAATATCAAGCGAATAAGCTTATTAAACGGCCTCTTCAGATTATTCATAAGACTGTAATAGTCGCGGTGGGACCCCTTAAACAATAATATAAACAAGCTCTTCATCACGTTCTTAAACAAGGCCCAGATACAAATAGAGGATACTAACAAGAGGTGTTCTTTTTCCATATGTTCCTTGGCTATAAGACAGCGCTCCTTTAGATAAACTAATTGGGCCAGTGCAGTGCCACTATAACCCTGATCGTGCATCCTGAAAGATGCGAGAACTTGGTCAAGGTAATATATGTTAAATTTCTTGTTCACCCTGAGCCAGTAATCAAAATCACACCTACGCATATTAGTCTTCAGTGTACCTATGTGGGAGATAACCTCTGTTCTGTAAAAAGAGCTTACCGTTGGGATAGGATCAATGAACAGCTTATTCATACTTCTAATCTGTGGATCACGATTACCTGTATTGGCGATAAGCTCGCCTGAGCCGTCAATAATATTGCAGTCTCCATAGATAAAATACACGGTTGGATTCTTTATAAAATAATCAACCACCAGAGAAACGGCATTGGAACTGTATAGATCATCATACCCAAGCCAACCAACAATATCTCCTCTTCTCATTCTCCAGCCCTTGTTCCATCCATCACAGGGGCCTTTATCTGGCTCAGAGATGTATACTATTCTATGTGGATATCTATTTTGGAAATCTGCCAGGATATCCACTGTACCGTCAGTCGAGCCTCCGTCAATAATAATATGTTCTACAAGGTCATAGTCTTGAGCCAACACGCTGTTAATACATTTACTTATATACTTGCGGCCATTGAGTATCGGAGTTATTATGCTAACGAGTGGAGTCATGTTCATAACCTGCAAACCTCATTGAGAACTCTATTGCAAATACTATAGTCATAGTTTTAGGATATTGTCAAGCAATAGGGGAAGTTGACATTCCCCCTGGCTAAGGGGTCTAGACCCCTTAGCCAGGGGGAGCTAATTTCCGCTCTTGACATCTTGGACATTATGTGTTATAACTAGACTTAATGTCTAAGATATATCGAGTAAATGAGTTTGCAAAGCGGATTGGTAAAACAACCAAGACACTACGACGATGGGATGAAACAGGGAAATTGAACGCTAAACGACAAATTTCTGGCCATAGGTACTATGACGAATCAGATGTTCGTAAAGCTCTTGGAATAAAAGAAGTTGATCGAAAAACCGTGGTATATTGTCGTGTATCCAGTCCAGGACAAAAAGATGATTTACAGTCGCAACTTGTTGCGATGGAACAATATTGCATTGCCAATGGTATTGCTGTGGATGAATGGATTACAGAAATTGGCGGGGGAATGAATTTTAAGCGTAAAAAATTTCTATCTATCGTGTCAAGGGTACAAACTGGCGAAATAAGTAGATTATTTGTTGCTCATAAAGACAGACTAATGCGTTTTGGATTTGATCTATTCGAAGAAATTGCTGGAAACAACGGCTGTGAAGTAACTGTTGTTAATCAAGAAAGCCTATCTCCTCAACAAGAAGTTGTAGAAGATTTGATGGCTATTATACATACATTCTCATATCGCTTGTACGGGTTGCGTAAATATAAGAAGGAAATCAAAAAAATGGTGATTGAAACATGAAAGTAACTCGTATAGCGTACAGCAAGAACCTAAACAAAGGGAAGTTTGAGCGATTGTTAGAGCAAGCGGG
>JYNY01000188.1 GCA_000954095.1 Candidatus Omnitrophus magneticus
TAACAGCATGTCAACGCCGGCTGGCATCTCGGCTTTATCAAATATGATAAGCGCGGTATCTAATGTTTCGGGCGTCCACAATACTAACGTTCAAACATTAGCGAACAATGTAATGACAAACATGACAAGCGCTGTAGTAAATAACAGCATGTCAACGCCAGCTGGCATCTCGGCTTTATCAAATATGATAAGCGCGGTATCTAATGTTTCAGGGGTAAACAATACTAACGTTCAAACATTAGCAAACAATGTAATGACAAATATAACAAGCGCTGTAGTTAATAACAGTATGTCAACGCCAGCTGGCATCTCGGCTTTATCAAATATGATAAGCGCGGTATCTAATGTTTCAGGGGTAAACAATACTAACGTCCAAACATTAGCAAACAATGTAATGACAAACATAACAAGCGCGACAGTAAGTAACAGCATGTCAACGCCAGCTGGCATCTCGGCTTTATCAAATATGATAAGCGCGGTATCTAATGTTTCGGGCGTAAACAATACTAACGTCCAAACATTAGCAAACAATGTAATGACAAATATAACAAGCGCTGTAGTAAATAACAGTATGTCAACGCCAGCTGGCATCTCGGCTTTATCAAATATGATAAGCGCGGTATCTAATGTTTCGGGCGTAAACAATACTAACGTCCAAACATTAGCGAACAATGTAATGACAAATATAACAAGCGCGACAGTAAGTAACAGTATGTCAACGCCGGCTGGCATCTCGGCTTTATCAAATATGATAAGCGCGGTATCTAATGTTTCGGGCGTAAACAATACTAACGTCCAAACATTAGC
>JYNY01000189.1 GCA_000954095.1 Candidatus Omnitrophus magneticus
CAGTGATAACTGAAGGGAATATTTCTGATATAAGAATAGCTAAGGATAAATTAAATATTAAACCGGACAGCATATATTGTTTTGACCGTGCGTATACAGACCTTGAACTATGGAGTAATATTGACTTTTCTAAGAGTTATTTTGTGACTAAATTAAAAAACAATCTAAAATATACAGTTCTCGGACAGCATCTAGAGGCAATGAAAGACGGGATATTGTCTGATGAAAAAATAAAACTAGAAAATAAAAAATATGAAAAGAATTTAAGAATGATAAGATTTTTAGATGAAAAAAGTGACGAAGTAGTTAGTATTGTTACCAACAATTTTAAACTGTCAGCTAAAACGATCGTACAAATATATAAAACAAGATGGCAAATAGAAATATTTTTTAGATGGATAAAACAGAATTTACAAATAAAAACATTTTTGGGAACAAGTAAAAATGCGGTGATGAGTCAAGTCTGGATAGCGATGATATATTATTTACTTTTGACATATATAAAATACCAATCTAAATATGAAAAATCGTTATTTTATTTGCATAGGATAATAAAAGAAGCATTATTATCAAGGTTGACATTGATAGATCTGTTAAGCGCAACACCAGCCAGAATTTCTGATTTTAAAATTAAGGAATTTCAACTAGTTTTTTGGTGAAATAGTTTTATCGGACAGGATTGAGGTAAGATAGAAAAGAAGTATAATAATAAGAAAAAACAAAGGCAGGTATGCAATGGCTAATACTAAAAAAAATTTCAGTAAAGAATACTATAATGCTTCCCTTGTCCAGACCAAAATTAAACAAATTTAAGGTGAAAAAAAATTTTTAAGATTTCCACCTTATCTATTTTTTTCTTGTAAGATATACCTCCTTTTTCTGGTCTGTTTATTTTTGTAAACATAAATATAGTAGTAGTAAGTGTGGAGACTGTGTATAACTGTGTAACAGTTATACAAGTGATGGATGACAAGTTGTGGGTAACCGCTTTGGGGTTATCCACAATCTTGTCTCCAGAACGCCAGTATCCACACGTTCTTGGTTAATAATCTCAAAACCAGCCATCCGAGTAAACAGTATAAAATTTTTACGGTAAACTCAAAGAGTTTCCTTGTGATGGCTGGCAAAATTTTATCCCGTAATACACCTCCCATGGCGTTTGATAATATAGAGACTGATGAAGCCTTTCGGTATTGTACCCATTAAAATATATCCTTAGGCCATCATGCGCGTCTCTCATTGTTGGATATTCATGAACATAAATATTACTGTATTTAACCGTACGCCAGAGACGCTCAATAAAAATGTTGTCAAAGACCCTGCCACGTCCATCCATGCTTATTCGAATATTTGCGTCCAATAGCTTTTGGATAAACTCCATCGACGTGAACTGTGTACCCTGATCATTGTTAAATATCTCTGGCTTGCCATATTTTTTTAACACTTCATCAAGGCATTCCACACAAAAAGACGAACCCAGCGTGTCACTAAGCTGCCAAGTAAGTATACAATGCACGAATCTGAACTCTTTTGTCTTTATTCGATAAATCCAGCG
>JYNY01000194.1 GCA_000954095.1 Candidatus Omnitrophus magneticus
TAACATTTTCTAAAGACGGGATTTGCCATATACGCACTGTTGCGTCAGCTGACGCGCTAGTTACTATTATTTCTCCTGTAGCTTTTATTATTGTGTGGGCATGTTTAACCCAATCCGTATGTTCTCCTAATGTTAAAACTTTTATTTTGTTATCTAGCCCTATTTGCCATACACGCACTGTGTTGTCGCTTGACGCGCTAGTTACTATTATTTCTCCTGTATCTTTTATTATTGTTTGGGCTTGTTTAATCCAATCCGTATGTCCTTCTAATATTAAAACTTTTATTTTGTTATCTAGCCCTATTTGCCATACACGCACTGTTTTGTCATTTGACGCGCTAGTTACTATTATTTCTTCCGTATCTTTTATTATTGTGTGGGCATGTTTAACCCAATACGTATGTCCTTCTAATATTAAAACTTTTATTTTGTTATCTACCCCTATTTGCCATACACGCACTGTTTTGTCATTTGACGCGCTAGTTACTATTATTTCTCCTGTATCTTTTATTATTGTTTGGGCTTGTTTAATCCAATCCGTATGTCCTTCTAATATTAAAACTTTTATTTTGTTATCTAGCCCTATTTGCCATACACGCACTGTTTTGTCATTTGACGCGCTAGTTACTATTATTTCTCCGGTATCTTTTATTATTGTTTGGGTTTGTTGAACTCCATCCGCATGTCCTATTAATGTTAAAACTTTTATTTTGTTATCTTGCCCTATTTGCAATACACGCACTGTTTTGTCCATTGACGCGCTTGTTACTAGTATTTCTCCTGTATCTTTTATTATTGTGTGGGAATCAATAACTATATTCGTATGTCCTTTTAATGTTAAAACTTTTATTTTGTTATCTAGCCCTATTTGCCATACACGCACTGTTTTGTCATTTGACGCGCTAGTTACTAATATTTCTCCTGTATCTTCTTTTATTATTGTGTGGACATGAGCAACCACCCTCGTATGTTCTTTTAATTTTAAAACTTTTATTTGGTTATCTCGCCCTATTTGCCATACACGCACTGTTTTGTCATCTGACGCGCTAGTTACTATTATTTCTCCTGTATCTTTTATTATTGTGTGGACATGATTAATATTGTACGAACGTCTTACTAATGTTAAAATTTTTATTTTGTTATCTAGCCCTATTTGCCATACACGCATTGTTCTGTCCGCCGACGCGCTTGTTACTATTATTTCTCCTGTATTTTTTATTATTGTGTGGGCATGCTTAACATAGTCCTCATGTCCTTCTAATGTTAAAACTTTTATTTGGTTATCTAGCCCTATTTGCCATACACGCACTGTTTTGTCATTTGACGCGCTGGTTACTATTATTTCTCCGGTATCTTTTATTATTGTTTGGGTTTGTTGAACTCCATCCGCATGTCCTATTAATGTTAAAACTTTTATTTTGTTATCTAGCCCTATTTGCCATACACGCACTGTTTTGTCATTTGACGCGCTAGTTACTAATATTTCTCCTGTATCTTCTTTTATTATTGTGTGGACATGAGCAACCACCCTCGTATGTTCTTTTAATTTTAAAACTTTTATTTGGTTATCTCGCCCTATTTGCCATACACGCACTGTTTTGTCATCTGACGCGCTAGTTACTATTATTTCTCCTGTATCTTTTATTATTGTGTGGACATGATTAACCCAATCCGTATGTTCTCCTAATGTTAAAACTTTTATTTTGTTATCTAGCCCTATTTGCCATACACGCACTGTGTTGTCCCATGACGCGCTGGTTACTATTATTTTTCCTGTATCTTTTATTATTGTGTTGACATGCGCAACCTCTTCTATATGCCCTGATAATATCCTTTTTACTTCATCTATTCCGCCTTCGCCGATATATTCCCATTTGGCAGATACTGGTTCCCAGTTAGCGTCAATTATTTTTTCTTTAGATTGAGCATTTTCCCATTTAGCGTTAGGAACGTCTTCCCATTTTGATTTTGCGGGGATTTCTTCTTGCGCTGTGATCTTGTCCATTTCCATTCCATCCCATACTTCTCCGGTTAATTTGCTATCAAGTATAGATTTAGAAAGCGCTTTTTTAACTGACTCTTTGTTTATAAACTCGCGCAATGTTTTTCCAAGCGGAGTTTCGCCGTGTTTTTCATAGGTTCCGCGGCCGAAAAATGCGGATGTTAACGCGATTATTGAGTTATGTTTAAGGCCGGTTTTTTCTAATACTTCATGCAGGATATATTCGTCGAGTAAGTCTTTTGGCCCGGTTGTGTTTTCGGTTTCGAGGATGTGTTTAATGACGTTTACCGCGAGGGCAGATTCGTGGCCGAGTAGATATTTTTCTGGGGATTCGACTATGGCGTTAAACCATTTGAAGGAGTCGCTAGGGGATTTAAGCGCCCCGATGACCGTATCAATTTGTTCTTGCGGGATATTTTGTTTAGATAAAATCTCGCGGATTTCGCCTTCGCGCGTAAGTAATTTCTCCGCCCGGGTTTTGACAATATCTACAATGTCTTGGTTATCGGCGTGGATTTTATCGCTATCTTGTTCGATTATTTTTCGCAAGGCGGTTTCTTCTTCATGACTAAATCCCGCTGAAATATTGCCGGTTGAAAAATCTTCGGTGTCGAATATTCCGCTCAAATCCATTCCGTCTAAAGGCATTGTTGCTATATCACCAAAATATTCAGGATGGTTGTTAACGAATGTTTCAGTGTTTTCATGGAACTCATCATAATATTTATCCATAATCTCGCGCG
>JYNY01000190.1 GCA_000954095.1 Candidatus Omnitrophus magneticus
GGAAGCTATATATGTTATAACCATTTCAAAAATGTCATAAAACCCTTATGGATTCTCGCCCCGTGCCGTGACACGGGGCGAGAATGACAGAAGAGGCTGATTCCCGCTTTCGAGGCTGTGTCACAACTAGTATCGCATTTTAAAAGTGGAGTAAACCTAGTAAATATAGCATCAACCCGCATAGATTCCTGCGTACGCAGGAATCTATGCGGGTAAAAAGGGAGTGAAAAGATTTTAAAAAAGAAAAAAACTCACGATTGTGTTTCAAGGTAAAAAGGATTGGGGTAAAGAAAATACTATAAAATTATAGGGATATCATCCATGTAGCCCCTTCCGATTCCCTCGTTAGAAAACTGTCAAAAATACCGGCGCAAAGCCTTTCCTGAATAGAAACTATATTTATGAATAATATTAAAATATTTCCTATACAAACTAATTTTATCAATGAGACAGCGGATTTCATAGTTACAAACTATCCAAGTGAAACTTCTGATTTCTCACGTTTGGCATTTGTGTTTGAAGGTAAACGCCCTTCGCTTTTTTTAAAAAAGGCCATTGCGAAACGGATAGGCGGATCTTTTTTCCCCCCTGTATTTTTTTCAATAGATGAATTTATTTCTTATCTTCTCTCAAAAAATATGAGTTTTGAAAATATGCCTAATATGGAAAGATGGCATATAATTTATTCTTTGGCTAAAAAAATAGCGCCCGCGCTTATTAAAGGCCGAACTGATTTCAGTAATTTTTTGCCATGGGCTATGGAAATTGAACATGTGATTGACTTAATGGATTTAGAAAATATCTCCGACCAAGAGATTGAAAATATTGAGGCCAGCGCTTGTATAGGGTATGAGGTTCCGGATACAATCAATATTTTACTCAAAAATATTAAAGATTTACGGGATTTATACCATGGACAAATGAATGAAACAAAAAGTTTTTCAAAAGGATTCATCTATAAAAAAGCAATGGAATGCTCTGAAAATATAGATTTTCATGAGTTTGATAACATTTTTTTCGCGGGAATTTTTTACGCGCATAAGACAGTAAAAATAATAATTAAAAATTTACTCGAACAAAATAAAACGCAACTTATCATCCACGGGAACCCATCAGAATGGAAAAGCCTAGGGTCCCTCTACAGCTCTTTTAACATAACGCCCTTGCCTATAGAAGACACGCGGACGGAAAAAAAATTGCCATTAATAAAACTCTATACCGCATTTGATACTCATTCAAGTATTGCCATAGCAAGAGACTTGGCAAAAAAAACAGTTAACCCTGAAACAACTTTAATATTACTTCCAAAACCTGAAAACATGGTTCCTTTTGTAACGGAGCTTGCAAGTATTTTTGAAAGTTTTAATGTTTCATTAGGATATCCACTTAATAGAAGTTCATTTTATTCGTTGATAGAACTTATTATGAAAGCCCAGCTCACTAAAAAAAATAAGGCTTATTATGTTAAAGATTACTTGGGTGTTTTGCGTCATGCCTTAGTTAAAAGCCTCTCCATTAAAAAAGATTACGCGATTACCCGTATTATCGTCCATAAAATAGAGGAAGCTTCTAACGGTATTTTTAATTCTTCTTTCAGCGGGCAAATTTTTATTAATACGGAATCTATTGAAAATGATGACAAACTTATGACAACTATTCTTGAAACACTGGAACACATGGGGCTTACCACGTCACGTGAAGATTTAACGGAAGTTATGCGCGAACTTCATAATCTGCTTTTTAATCTGTGGGAAAATATTAACTCATTTTATAAATTCGCCGGTGTTATAGGCATTTTTGTCGAAACATTTATTCAAAAGGGACAATTGGCATGGTATCCTTTAAATGTTAAGACAGCGGAACGGCTTTGTGAATTTAAAGATGAAATTGAAAATTCCTCTTTTAGCGGAGAAGAATTCACTAAAGAAGATATATTCAAAATTTTTATAAATATGTTTGAACATGAAATTTCGCCGTTCACCGGCTCACCGCTAAAAGGCGTTCAAGTATTAGGCCCATTAGAAACGCGGTCACTCAATTTTGAGCATGTTATTATCATGGATGCCAATGAAGGTGTTTTCCCGCGAATAAGAGCGTCATCACCGCTTATCCCTTATGAAATATTAAAAATTTTGGGGATAGACCCCAGAAGCCGAGAAAATGAAATACAAAAATATTTATTCACGCGGATAGTCCAATCCGCAAAAAATATAGATATTATCTATCAAAAAGGTGCTGATAAAGAACGGTCACGTTTTTTAGAAGAACTTATTTGGCGCGCGGAACAGGAAAAGAATGCTTTAAACGTCATCCCGCTACAAAACGTTTCTTTCCCCGCCCGATATTCTATTAAACAAAATATTGTAAAAAAAACCCGCGATATAACGGATTTTTTAAAAGAATTTTGTTATTCCGTCTCCAGTGTTAATACCTATCTTAAATGCCCTCTCATGTTTTATTACAAATATGTTTTAGGACTAAAAGAAAAGGAAGAGCTGGAAGATGAGCCGGGCGGAAAAGAAATCGGCACTTTCATCCATGAACTTTTAGAATACACATTCGGTATGTTTAAAAATAAAAAACCCGTGCTGAATGATGAGTTTAAATTATTCTTTTTTAGGGCTTTTGACACGATGTTTCATAAAGTTTTCGAAAGCCGTATGGCAAGTTCCGCTTTTTTGTTAAAAAAAATAATACAATATAGACTTCAAGAATTTTTAAAATATGAATCCGTAAGAATTGTCCGAGAAATTCTCTATCTTGAAAAAAAATTTAAGGAAGAACTTTTTTTTAACGGCGTTAAATTTAATTTTAAATATATTGTAGACAGAGTGGATGCTCTAGAAGACGGAAGTATTCTTATTTTGGATTACAAAACAGGGCTTGACGCGGTTAAGCCTAAGGAAAACGCTTCTTTAGAAACCATGCCTATGGACAGGCTTTCAATAAAAAAAAATATACGGTCATTCCAGCTTCCAGTTTATTATTATTTTGAAAAGAAAAAATACCCGTCTACTCAAGTTAACGCCGCGTTTTACAGTCTACGCCGTCCTAAACTTACATATCTAATAGAAAAAAATACAGATATCGACTTTACAATAAAACAATCAATGAACGCGCTCGAATTTATCCTTAACGAAATAACCTCACATGAAACTGATTTTTGCAATATAAGTAAGGATGAAGAAGAATGCTCTTATTGCCCGTTTAATTCTTTTTGCGGATAAACACGAGAAACTATTTTTATGCGCCCCCCTCTTATTTCAAACAGCCCAAAATTTTTGCTTTTCTTTAAAATTAAGGCATACTTAAAAATATCAATCTGAAATTGTCTAAATCAAAAACCATAACGTCAATTTGGGAGATGGTATGCTGTTTAATTCTTTTCAATTTATGATATTTTTGCCGTTTGTTGTATGCCTGTTTTTTGCCATACCGCATAGATACAGATGGATACTATTACTTGCCGCGAGTTACTATTTTTATATGTGCTGGAAAGCAGAATATATTCTGCTTATTTTATTTTCAACTGCGATTGACTATTTCGTTGCTTTAAAAATTTCACAGCTTCCTGATTCGAATAAAAAGGGCAGAAAAAAATATCTTTTCCTGAGCCTCCTAACTAATTTTGGACTTTTATTCGCGTTTAAATATGCCAATTTTTTTAATGAATCCACTAGAGCGGTATTTAACCATTTTAATATATTTTATAATGTGCCGGTGTTCAAACTTTTACTTCCGGTAGGTATATCTTTTTACACATTCCAAACGGTCAGTTATGTCATAGATGTCTATCGAGGAAACCAAAAAGCTGAAAAACATTTCGGAATATTCGCGCTTTTTGTTACTTTTTTCCCTCAGCTTGTCGCTGGTCCAATAGAAAGGTCTACCAATCTCTTATCACAATTTTATAAAAAAATGGAGCCTAACCCTCAACATATAACAGATGGGTTGATTCGTGTCCTTTGGGGTATGTTTAAAAAAGTCGTTATCGCTGACAGGTTAGCGATTTATATTGAGCGTATTTATTCTAACGTGGATTTGTATCCCGCGCCTACTCTTATCTTAGCGACTTATTTTTTCGCGTTTCAGATATACTGCGATTTTTCAGGATATTCTGACATCGCGATAGGGTCAGCTAAAATGATGGGTTTTGACCTGATGGAAAATTTCCAACGCCCGTATTTTTCCACATCAATCGCGGAATTCTGGAAAAGATGGCATATATCCCTTTCAACATGGTTTAGGGATTATTTGTATATTCCCTTGGGCGGAAACCGCGTAAAAACTAAATGGAGATGGTACTTTAATTTGTTCACGGTATTCGCGGTAAGCGGGCTTTGGCACGGCGCAAAC
Source organism: Candidatus Omnitrophus magneticus (assembly GCA_000954095.1). Classification (GTDB taxonomy): domain Bacteria; phylum Omnitrophota; class Gorgyraeia; order Tantalellales; family Tantalellaceae; genus Omnitrophus_A; species Omnitrophus_A magneticus. The sequence goes on from JYNY01000190.1 coordinate 4,357, forward strand.
TGGACATTTGTAATATGGGGCGCTTTACACGGATTCTATTTAGTGTTTTCTATTATCACGGCTAAGTTTAGAGAACGAGTAGCTAATGTCATAGGATTAACCCAATTTCCGTTCATTAGAAAAATTATTCAGATATTCATAACATTCCATCTTGTCTGTTTCGGCTGGATATTTTTTAGAGCAAACAGCGTTAGGGACGCGCACGTGGTCATTTCAAAAATTTTTAGCTTAAATTGGGGGAAATTTGCCGAAGATTCACAAAAGACGCTTGGTTACGCCTTTTTTGGGCTGTCAATATTAATATTGATAGAAATTTTTCAAAATAACCGCGCCCTCCCTGAATTTATCCAAAAAAATAATCTAGCTTTAAGATGGGGGTTTTATGTGTTCTGCGCAACGATAATACTTCTTATGGGCGTTTTTGACGGCGGACAATTTATATATTTTCAGTTTTAAGGATTAGAGTTCTTACGTAACTTGATTTAACAACTCAAAATTATAAATATTTTTTAAATATTATAAAACCTGTATGGATTCCCGCTTTCGCGGGAACGACAGAAGGGAATTTTTTGAAGGACACAGAAAGATTTTTATCTCTTTTTTATGTGTTTTGCAAGA
>JYNY01000191.1 GCA_000954095.1 Candidatus Omnitrophus magneticus
TAACATTTTTGGAGTGATTCCCTTTATTTTTTTAGACGTTTACCGGACAGGATTGATCTAATATTTTTGCATTCGCAATTTGAATTAAACAGGTTAAATCAATCTTACAAAGGTGATGTGATTGATTATTTTTAGTAAGTATGCTATTTTGGAGTCTGACATTTTTAGTTTTTTACTAATTTTTTTTTAAATGAGGAAATATAGACACATGAAACATTTTAACGTAAAAATAGATTCTCTTTCTTTTGGCGGAGAGGGAATTGCACGGGTAGATGGTAAGGTTTGTTTTGTAAAAGGGGCTTTGCCGGGAGAGGAAGTTTCTTTTCTTGTCTCGGAAGAAAGCGCGAGATACATAAAAGGATATACTGAAAAAATATTTTCTATGTCGCCGGATAGAATGGAGCCGAAATGCGCGTATTACGGAAAATGCGGCGGATGTCATCTGCAACATTTATCATATGAAAAAGAATTATTTTATAAAAGACAGGAAGCCGTAGAACTTATGAAACGTATTGGCGGCCTTAAAGATTTTAATTTTGAAGGCGCGCTGATAGAGCCGTCTAATAAATTTTATAATTACCGCTCGTCAATTACTTTACACAAAAACGATAAAGGGAAGTTTGGATTTTTTTCAACTGAAGGAAAAGATATTTTGCCGATAGATTATTGTCCAATCGCGGAGGAATCTATCAATAAAGAAATTAAAAATATCGCTTCCAGCGTGAAAAACAGCCGTGTTACTTTGAAAGCGGATTATCTTACTAAGGTTTTTATGTCCGGCAGATTAGGCGATAGATTTTTTGAAGATAAATATCTTGATAAAAATCTTGTTATGTCTCCGCGCGCGTTTTCTCAGTGTAATAGGTATATCGCGGAAAAAATCGCTGTGAGAATTAATGAATGGGGAATGGATATAAATGAATCGTCCGGTTTTTTTGATGTGTATTCAGGCGTCGGATTTTTTTCTTTTTTGTTAAACAAAAATTTTAAAGCGCGGATAGGGATAGACTCAGAAAGTATCGCGATAGACTGCGCGAAGGCGAGCATGAAAAAATTTTTCTCAAAAGAAAATTTTAAATTTTATAGAGGAGAAGCCGAGAAAGAATTTTTTGGTATTTTTTCTAGAAATAAATTGAAAAATAATATAGTTTTGTTGGACCCTCCGCGTTCAGGACTGGATAGAAGATTTTTAGAACCTTTTAAAAAAATGAAAGATATTTCACGTATTTTTTATATTTCATGCGACCCGGCTTCTTTGGCGCGCGATATAAAAATTCTTACGTTAGACTCTGATTGGAAATTGTCGCGTCTATCCTTTTTTGATATGTTCCCGCGCACGTATCATATAGAAACTTTAGCGGAATTCACGCGTTAGATTCAGCGCTGATTACTGGAGAGATTTATTTAGCGGATTATTATTTTTTGTTTCTAAAAAATCAGGCGAATCTGAAAAATTTTTCAACTCGCTTATTTTTGATAAAGCTTTTTTTATCGGCGGCTGATCCGGGAAAATTTGTAGCGACGTGTTAAAAGCTTCTTTCGCTTCCGGTATTTGTCCTATTTTTAAGTAAGTCCTGCCTTTCATATTCCATGCTTGATATAATTGCGGGAGCTGTTTTGTCGCGGTATTAAGTTCATTTATGGCTTCAGAAAATTTATTTTTATTATAGTAAATTATTCCGAGATTGTAATGAGCGATTGGATAGTTAAATTTTAATTTGATAGCTTGTTCCAGATATTCTTGGGCATTTGCGACATCATTTTTGTTTAGGTAGGCACTGCCGATATTGCCATACGCGACCGCGTAATCTTTGTGGATTCCAATAGCTTTTTTGTATTGAGCTATCGCGTTATCTATGTCGCCTTTTTCAAAAAAAGTATTGCCTAAATTCAGATAAAGCCTAGCATTCCGCGGATTATATTTTAAAGTGCTTGAAAAAAATGATATTTCGTCTTTCCAGTCTTTATTGCGTTCAATTGTTCCGTTTGAGTAGCTGTATATCAAAACAGACACAAAAAGTATAAAGGCTATTCGGAGCGACCTTCCTTCTTTTGGGATATTCTTCCAAAGCCAGCTTAGTCCAAGCCCTGCTAGTGTCAAAGGCCCTATGCAGGCCATGTATATCCAATGTTCCGCGAGAAAACTATTAATCGGCACGATATTCGAAACAGGTAATAGATTTACGAAAAACCACGTAATAGAAAATGAAATAAATTTATTGCCGCGTGAAAAAGTTTTATAAGCTATCCAAATAATACCGCATATCATAAGAAGACAAAGGATAGCTTCAATGTCAAAAATATTGCGAGTAGTAGGTACCGAGCGTTCCATGTGTAAATCAGTAGGCAAAATTAGAAGCCGAAAATAAATCCCGACAGTTCTAAAAAAAGTAAAGAGCCGGAATATAAGCGGAAGTTTTTCAAACGCTGAAGCCGGGGCAATGTCTGAAAAACTGAGTAGAGTAGCCCGCAAAACGCCGTAGATTACCACGATTATCGCGTAAGGCACGCATTTCCAGAGATTTTTACCGTATAAAAAATGAGTATCTGTTTTTTTGTGAAAATAAAATAAATATAAAAAACAAAGAAGAGGCATAATGATAACCATTTCTTTGGACAATAAAGAAATTACAAAAAATAGAAAAGATGCTGAATAAATAAAAAAAGAAGAAATTGGTTTTTCTTTGCTGGAAGTTACAGATTTTATAAATAGTGTCAAAGATAAAAGAAAAAAGAAAGAGTAGAGCGAATCCGCCCTGCCTGCTATATACGCCACAGCTTCAGTATGAACAGGATGTATCCCGAAAAAACACGCGGCAAAAAAAGCGGCAAGTGTATTACGGGAAATAAGTTTTATTAGGATAAATACCATTAACGCGGTAAGCGAGTGCAGGATGACATTTGTAAGGTGAAATCCAAAAGGGTGCGCCCCCCAAATTGAATAATCAATCATGTTGGAAAGTTCTTGCATAGGCCGGTAAAAGTTATTAATATTTTCACTGCCGTATCCGACATATGTTTTAAAAATATTTGGAAAATGCTGAAAATTTTTTATTTGGGAATTATTTAAAATAAGATATTCATCATCCCATATAAAATCACTTTTGAGGGTATTTGAGTAAACAAAAAAGGTCAAACCGAATATGATAAGCGCGGGAAGAATTTGTTTGAATATCGAAAATAGTTTATTTTTTCTTGCAGGCGCGGAGGTGTTTTCGTTTGACTGTATAACGGTATATTTTTTATTTTTAGCTATGGGATTATTATTTTTCATAACAATAAATGTACTTCAAAATGTTACTAGAGTCAAATTATATAACACTATTTTTACAGCAGAAAATAATGTAACAAAGTTACCGCCGAGAATTCACTCTTTTTAGGGAGACAATGGTTCTTTCTCAATTTTTTTTAATCATCCTGAATTTTGTAATTATGATTGTAATTTTTATGTTGCGTAATTTTTTTTGAGAAGTTATAATTATTTTCCGTTTTGAATATTCCTAGAATATTGTTATCTAAGGATAAATAATAAACTTAATAATTTAAAGGAGGAATGAATATGGCAGTAAAAATTGGTATTAACGGATTTGGCAGAATCGGTAGAAATGTGTTTAAGATAATTATGAAACGTCCGGATATGGAGGTCGTTTCCATAAATGATCTTACAGATGCCGCGACTTTAGCGCATCTTTTAAAATATGATTCAGTTCATGGAAAATTTGACGGCACAGTTACAGCTAAAGAAGGCGCTATCGTAGTTAACGGCAAAGAAATAAAAATTACAAGCACTAAAAATCCGGCGGAATTAGGCTGGGGTAAATTAGGTGTTGATATTGTTATTGAATCTACCGGCGTATTTACAAAAAAAGAACAGCTTGCCCTTCATTTAGCTGCCGGAGCGAAAAAAGTTATTCTTACAGTTCCTTCTAAAGATGAAATAGATAATACGATAGTTCTTGGCGTAAATGATAACGCTCTCCGCGCTACTGATAAAATAGTTTCTAACGCGTCTTGCACTACAAATTGTTTAGCTCCTATTGTAAAAGTTCTTCAAGAAAATTTTAAAATTAAATATGGGCTTATGACAACAGTTCATGCTTATACAAATGACCAAGTAATATTAGACCTTCCTCATAAAGATTTAAGGCGAGCTCGCGCCGCGGCAGAAAGTATAATTCCTACAAGCACAGGAGCCGCTAAAGCAGTTGGTAAAGTTATGCCGGAACTTAACGGCAAGCTTAATGGTATGGCGATGAGAGTTCCTGTAAAAGACGGGTCAGTAGTGGACTTTGTCGCTGAGCTTGAAAAAGATGTTACCGCGGAAGAAATTAATGCCGCTATGAAAAAGGCCGCGGAAGGCCCATTAAAAGGCATCCTTGAGTACACGGAGGATCCTATAGTTTCAGTTGATATTATTGGTAATCCTCATTCTTGTATTTTTGACGCGAAGTCAACAATGGTAATGGAAAAGAAAATGGTAAAAGTTATAGGTTGGTATGATAACGAATGGGGATACTCGACAAGAGTTGTTGATCTTATTGGTTTATTAGTGAAAAAGGGTCTATAAATTCAACAGATTGCTACAGGGTAGGATATTTTAAAAAAAATTCCTGCCCTGTTTTTTTAAATTAGTTTATGTGAAAAATTTTTTTGC
>JYNY01000192.1 GCA_000954095.1 Candidatus Omnitrophus magneticus
CTTTTAGCCGTTCGTATAAATTGCGTAGTCTTCTTTGTCTCATTGACCTTTCTTTATCACGCCTGCCGTTACTAAAAGTCAATATATACAATTCTTTTTCTTCTCGGATAAGTTTTACTTTTACATTTTCTTGAACTTTTTTCCATGGTTCTTTTAATAATTGTTTTTCAAGCTTAGACAGTTTTCCTCTTGGCGTTCCGACAAGATAATCAGCATTATGTTCTCGCATTTTTTTAAGACTTTCTTCGGTAGGAATGCCTCTATCCATAATCCACAATCTATTTAATTTGCCATATACTGTTTCTATCTTTTTTAAAAATTCCGGTAGAGTTGTCCGGTCTTGAGTATTTCCCGGCATAACTTCATAGGCCACCGGAAAACCTTCTTTAGTGACTATAAGCGCAATTACTACTTGCACGCAATCACTTCTCTTATCTCTACTATATCCGAATTTTTTTAATCGTTCATTATCTTTTGAATCTGCCTCAAAATATGTGCTGGTAAGATCGTATAATAAAACATCATAGGATATATTAAATAATGTTTTCCAACGTTCAGATAAAAATGAAAATAAATCTTTTTTGGGCGCGTGAAGTAAATCCAAACAGCGATACAAAGTATCATCTAACGCGATAGAATCATCCTCTCCTAGCAAATCCGCCATAGCGCTACTTTTAAACCATTGCCTGTGTAAACGCCATTCACTACCAGCCGAAATCCAACGATACGTAACTAGTGTTTTTAAAAAATTAAGCCAATTCGTCCCTTTACGGCTAGGGGTAAGATGTTTTGACCAAAAATTATCTAATCCCAAAAAATTCCACATCTCAAGCGCTAACCAGCATGCTCCCCATTCTCGTGGACGATCAAGGCGCATTTCATTAAGTTTTATCTGTATTGGATTAGTAACTTTATCAGGCGGATTTATATCATCCGTAAAAATTGATAACTGGCGATATGTCTTATCGCTTTTATCAAATACTTCTAAAGCTTTACACCATGAAGCTTCTTGAGAATCATTAATTTCTCCCAAATAAAGAACTTGTCGTTTTATTACTCCGCGGCGAGTTCTAATACTTTCAACAATGCTGAAATAACGATGTTCTTTACCGTCTTTAAACCTTCTGCGACATTTTAAATACATAATGTCTATATTTTTACACAAGTAAATACTTTGTCAATCAACTAGGTCGGCCCCACAACCATTTTTTGAGTTTTTAAAACATAAAGCCCGCATTAAATGGGTACTTCAAAATTTTAAAATCTGAAAAATAGCTGTTTTTTTACGCGAATAGCGGAAGATGGGCTA
>JYNY01000193.1 GCA_000954095.1 Candidatus Omnitrophus magneticus
GAAAACACTACTGAAATATAATTTCCTTCTTTATTTAATCTATGCGCTAATTCATGAAGAAGTGTAGTCTTTCCAGTCTGCCTCGGCGCGTGAATTGTGAAGTATTGTTTTTTTTCAATAAGATCAAAAATAATTTTTTGGTTTCTTAGCGGGTCTATCATGTAATGTGTGTCAGGCATACAAAAACCTGTTGTATTAAAATATCTTTTACTTTTCATTTTTTAAAATCCTTCATATTTATTCTATTTTTATTTATAAATCAAACGACAAGTTATCTCACATTTCCACAAGAGTAATTTTTTTATTTTGATGAGAAACATTTTTCCATTTAAG
>JYNY01000195.1 GCA_000954095.1 Candidatus Omnitrophus magneticus
GGATTCATATGGTTTTGTTTTGACAATTCTTTCTGTTTTTATTAATGTTATCTTGTCTGGAATAATTTTTTTGTTCTCTGAAATTTTTATAAGATTTTTAGGAGAAATCGGAGTGAAGTCCTTGTCTCGTATTTCAAATTTATTTTTATTAGCCATTTCTGTATTGTTGATAAGACGCGGAGTTATTGGATTTATCAGAATGTAGTGTTCATGTAGTGTTCGTGAAAAATTGAAATGAGTTAGCGGTGTTTAAA
>JYNY01000196.1 GCA_000954095.1 Candidatus Omnitrophus magneticus
TCGGTACTTAGGCAATTACGGAATGGTTTTCAAGGAAGACCAAAGTACTTTCCATCAACCATAGCTTTAGTTGGGTTAAGAGATGTTCGGGATTACAAATTGAAAGTTCGTCCAGACGAAGCTTCATTAGGTTCAGGTTCGCCCTTTAATATAAAAGCGAAATCGATTCTTTTAGGAACATTTACAAAAGAAGAAATAACTGAATTATACAGTCAGCACACAAAAGATACAGGTCAAATATTTTCAAAAGAAGTAGTAGATAGAATCTATGAATTAACCGGAGGCCAGCCGTGGCTGGTGAACGCTATAGCAAATGAAATAGTAGTTGAGATTCTAAATGAAGATTACACGAAAAAAATAACACTCGCTCACGCAGAAGAGGCAAAAGAAAATTTAATCGCTAGACGTGACACGCATTTAGATAGTTTATTAGATAAGCTTAAAGAACCGCGTGTTAAAAATATAGTAAGCGCTATTATAAATGGAGACGGAGTTTTGTTTGACAACTATGACGATTCGCTTCTATATTGCCGAGATTTAGGGATTATAAGTGAGACAAAACCTATAAGAATAGCTAATGAAATATACCGAGAAATAATTCCGAGAGTTTTAAATAGAAATTTGCAGGATAGTATTGAAGAAGAAGGCGAAACTAAATGGTACATAAAACCCAATGGTAAACTCGATATGGATAAATTATTAAAAGCGTTTCAAGCGTTTTATCGTGAAAATTCTGAAATGTGGCTTGAAAAATTTGATTATAAAGAAGCAGGACCGCATTTACTTTTAATGGCGTTTCTGCAAAGAGTAATAAACGGCGGCGGCAAAATAAATCGCGAAATGGCAGTTGGTACAGGACGGACAGACCTTCTTATTGAATTTAACGGCGATAAATTTGTTTTAGAATTAAAATTAAATAGACTCCCGTCCACTAAACAAAAAGGTCTAGACCAAATTTCGCGCTATCTAGACACCCTCGGCATGACAAAAGGATATCTTATTTTATTTGAGATAAAACCTTCCAGTATTATTCCATGGGAAACGCGCGTTAAATGGGAAACTCTGTCTCATCAGAATAAAGAAATTACTATAGTGGAAATGTAACCTTAAAAAAAATAAAAAATATTTTTTTCATTTTGCGACAGCGCCTAGTAAGAAGTTATAACCTCGTACTGCCACGAGCTAGAGGGCTAACAATGAGTGGAACCGCTATATTTTCTATTATTTTATTTCCCTGCGCAATCTGTTATAATCTAGCAATATTTATCTATAAAATTATTTGGAGGAAATTTTAAAATGAAAAGTAAACGATATTTTAATACAACTGGGTTTTGTGACCCGAAAATTCATTACATGATAGACCCATTGAGAAATCAAAATATCATTTTTGATATGATAGGAAAGAGACAATACTTCACACTCCATGCGCCGAGGCAGACTGGAAAAACTACACTATTACATGAATTGGCGCATAGATTAAATAAAGAAGGAAATTATATTTCAGTAGTGTTTTCCGTAGAGTCCGCGGGGTATAGATCTATAACTGAAGAAATCGCGAATTTTAAAATAATAAATTCGCTTTACCAAGCATGTGAATTTTTTTTACCTAAGAAATTTTTAGCACCCAAACCAGTCATAACTAAAAAATATTCATTACAAGATTATTTGAATAAATGGGCAACAGCGCAAACTAAACCTATAGTTTTATTATTAGATGAAATAGATTCATTATACGACGATGTTTTAGTGTCAGTTCTTAGGCAGCTACGAAATGGGTTTCAAATAAGACCGGAACGATTTCCTTCAACCGTGGCGCTTGTGGGATTAAGAGATGTTCGGGAATACAAAACAAAAGTCCGTCCGAGTGAAGCGTCATTAGGTTCAGGCTCACCTTTTAATATAAAGGCAAAATCAATACTTTTAGGGACATTCACAAAAGAAGAAATAGCTGAATTATACAGTCAGCACACAAAAGATACAGGGCAGATATTTTCAAAAGAAGTAGTAGATAGAATCTATGAATTAACTGGAGGCCAGCCGTGGCTTGTGAATGCTATAGCAAGTGAAATTATAGTTGAAATATTAAAAGAAGATTTTACAAAAAAGATAACTTTAGAATATGTTGAATCCGCGAAAGAAAATTTAATACAAAGACGGGACACTCATTTAGACAGCTTAATAGATAAACTCAAAGAGTCTAGAGTTAATAAGGTTATAAGCGCGGTTATAAACGGAGACCTAGTAGATTTTAATACTTATAATGATGACATTTTATATTGCCGGGATCTCGGTATTGTTTCAGAAACAAATCCAGTGCAAATATCAAACGAAATTTATAGAGAAATTATTCCAAGAGTATTGACAGACCCATTTCAGGCGGCTATCGGAGATGAAGGAAAAAGAGTATGGTACATAAACCCTGACGGCAAATTAGATATGGATAAACTTTTGAAAGCGTTTCAAAAATTTT
>JYNY01000197.1 GCA_000954095.1 Candidatus Omnitrophus magneticus
CCGCCACCGCCGCCATCGAAGCCGCCGCCATCGAAGCCGTCGCCGCCGCCATCGAAGCCGTCGCCGCCGCCGCCACTGTATCCGCCATCGTCTGTTTTTTCAATAGCATTATTTTCAATAACGTCAACGAGGTTTTCAGCAGGGTCAATAGCGTTAATTATTTCGTCAACATCGTCAATGCTGCCGGGGGCGCTATTATTGTTGGAAGTATTTTCATTTTCCCATTTAGAAATAATAGTGGCATATATTTTATTTAATAGGAATACTATTTTTTCTGATTCGTGCCAATAGTTTGGCATTTGGTATTCTTTAATGAAGGTTCGCATTACATATGCCTTCTTAGGATAGTGGCTATTTTTATAATCGTTAACTATCTTTAAAATCAGTTGTGTTGCATGGTTTGAGTTTAAAAGGGAAATTATTTCTTCTATGGTTTTATTTTTATTTCTTGGATGGGTGATACGCAATATTCCGGCCGAGTTATTTATTAAAGCTTGAAAAATATTGCCAAAAGAGTTGAGGGTTAAGCCGTATTGAGTAATACGCTTAATATCCGGGAATATAGAGAAACCGCCTACAATAATTCCAGTTACTAAAAATATAATGCCAAGGCTATTTAAGTTATAACCTAAGATAAGCGGCAAAATGCCCATGCCAATTAAACTAATAGATAAAAGCATGGATAGAGCCGGTGGGATAAAATAACCTTTGTGATTTTTTATAATGTTTTCAAAGAAATTTTTTAGTTTTTCTTTTAGCGGCTTTATAGGCTCAAATATATCATTTACTTTTTCCATAACTATAGTGTTGTGGTCTAAATATTCTGGCATATTGGTCTGCCAGTGAAAAATATTTTTTATCCTTGCAGTTTGTACAGTAATGGAGTATTTGTTCCATTCGGTAACCACCTGTTTAGTAATATTTTTGATTATCCTTTGTGAAAAATACGAATAATTTTCCCAGTTTTTGTTTAGCCAAGTTTTATTTGGAATTTCGGCCGCGTCTAGAACACCTTGTATTATTGTCTTTTCTATCATGCTTTCTGTTAGAACGATTGGCGCGTCTAGTAAAAACATATCAACTAATTCTGTTATGAATAATATTTTTTTATCAGTTGTTGAGGAGTACAATATTTGTAGGAGTTCATTTAGTATTTTATCCATATTTTTTATTTTATTATTAATAAGTTTTTGTTTTAATAGGGATATCGCTATTTTTGTTCCTAATAATGCTTTAATAGAATCCACGGGCATTTTTTTATTATCGGGAAGCGTGGAAAGCACGGTTTTTATCAATTCTAAAATTAAGTTGATATTTTGTTTTTCCATACCAGTTAGCAGTGTTTTTATGAGTTGCTCTATTAATTCGAACTCGTTGTTATCGTTTCCAAAGTCAATCGCCCCGCGATTACCAATCTTTAATATGGAAAATTGTTTTTTAACCCATGCCCAGAATGTTTGTAATTTTGATAAAGGTTTTTCTGGTAAATATGCTACAGGCGATGGAGTGTCTTGTTCGGTATCTATATTAGCTATTGTAGGAGTTTCTTTTTGTGCTGAGGGGGGTGTTGATAAATGTTTGGATTGATTTTTTTTCTTTATTTCTTCTGCCGGATTTCTCCGCCCTTTATATCTTCCAACTCTCCTGTATCCGGTTCATTATATTCAAATAATAAATACCCGCCCGCGATAGGCGCGTGTGTGTCTATTACCATTCTTGCCGTATGAAAACCTATTTTAAAAAATTGATATAACGCCTTATCTTGCTCCACAACATAAAAAGAAGACGACCCTTTAGGCAGGTTAAGCTGTTTAACAGGATCAACATTTGAACCCGCTACCTCTCCGAAACCGGGAATAATTTTATTAAAAACTTTACGTATACTTTCTTGATGTAAATAAATAATAACATCTTGCAATGATGTTAAATTTCCTGTAATACTCCTAAGCAGGGATATTTCTTCTTGCGTAAGAGTCATCCCTTTATTAGTAGCTAAAATACTATTTATTTCAAAAATTCTTTTACCCGGGTGATTGTCAGACATGTCAAAATCAGAATAAATCTCTGCCATTTTTTTTACATATTCCATAGCTTTAAAGGCATCGTCTCTCGTCAAAACATCTTTCCCTATAATCTTCAAAGCCTCATTATTTTTATCTATTAAATCTTCCAGCATATTAAACATCCGAGTATCACTATCTTTGAGTTCTCCATATATAATATTTTTTTGATACTTTTTATAATATTGTTTATCTCTCGCGTATATCTCTTGTATTTGTTCAACAGGAATAGCACCAACATTTCTTAAAATAAAATAAAATTCTGAAAGATCTAAGTCATCTTTTTTTATTCTTCCATCTTTTACGGCTAAATCGTATTCAGCGCGGATTTTTTCTTTAATCTTACCGGAAATAGAAACTAATTTATCAAAAAATTCTAAATGTTGTTGAAACATGTAATTACTGGCGCGATATAAAACATCCGTTTCAATTTCTTTTATTATGTCAAGAGCGCCTAAATTCTTAAGCTCTTCCTGCAATTTGGCCATGCCTGTTCTTTTAAGATAAACCTCTCTTTCTTCCTTTGACGCTAGATTAAACGTAAATGTTTCTCCATTTTCTTTAACAAGCGTCAAGTAATATAAAATCCCCTGCGCATCTTTTTCTATTATCACCGCGTTACCTTTTATTTCACGAATATCTATTCTCTTTAAAAATTCTTCAAAATTTTCAGGGGTAACCCTATCATGTTTTATTTCTTCTTTACGAGATACGGAAAGCGCGTCATACTCAGCTCGGTACTGGCCCGCCCAAATATTCTTTATTTTTTCTAAATTTTCTTTTTCCAGCACTGACCTTGAAAGCGCGTAAAAGATTGCTGTTTTTAATTTATTAATATCCCCTTCCGCTGAATAAAGATATGAAGACACCGCGAGTTTATACCGCGTAGTCTCCATAATTTTTTCATATTCTTTTTTCTTATTTGTAAGTATTGCCGCGTAAGGCCTAGTATCTTTACTATCAAACTTCGGCACAACCACCATATATGACACATTTTTATCTTTCATTAACGACATAAGCCCTTTACTGTGATACCCGCCTGTAATAAGCGCGCCGACTCTTTTACCTTCTTTCCTCATATATTTAAGAGTATTTTCCAAAATACTTTTATCGCGCTCTTCAGCTAACTTATAAAACTTAAGCGCCGGCGTTACACCCGAAATAATTCCCGCGATATCATATTCCCTCAAAATATCCGCCTTGTATTTATCACTCGTCCGCGTTAAAAAATTCTGTATTTTTTCCACGGAGTCTTCAGCAATAAAACTTTCTAAAACCATTCGTTCATCATTATTTAATTCTATTTTATACAACTTATCTAAAAGCCCCGTGAATTCTATTAACCTATAAAGCGCGCGCTCATCTTCATTTAAATAAATTTTTTCACGCAATTCTTTTTCCAAAAGTTCAATCTCTTTATAAAGCCCTGTCAAATTAAGCTTTTCATACATCGTTATATATTTTATAAATTTTATTAATTCCTTATATCCATCCTCAGGAATATTGGCCGCGTCCGCGACTCCCGCCAAATATGAATGGTACGCGCCATCGCTAATTTTTTTTTGTTTTAATTCCACTGAACGTAAAACCAAAATCTCTAACTTCTTACGGTCAAGCTTTTCCTTTAAAACCCCTATTAATTTCTGCCTTTCCTGATTAGCCTTCGCGAAATCAATTTCTTTTTCAAATGCTACTACCCGCGTTAAGCCGGTTAATTCGGAATATTTATTGATATTTATTTTATATTCCTTTATAAAACGGCCAAGCGCCTCCCAATAATCCTCAAATTTTTTATTGCCTTTCTTATGCGCGATAACGCTCATCATGAATTCGCGCGCGTCTTTTCCCATAACCTTACTAGACAATATAAATAAATCTTTGGATAATTCTTCTATATCATTCAGAACTCCCGCGCTTTTTTCAGCAATCGCTCTAAAACTCTCTAAATTTTCCTGATACAATTTTTCATTTTCCGCGCCGTATAAAAGAACATTATTTTTTTCATTCGTTACTGCCAAAAATTCTCCGGCGCTCATTTTGCCTTCACGCATTAAAAAATCTCCTGTCTCTTTCATTATTTTTTTATTTGGAAAAGTTTTTAATATCGAGGTATCCACAAAACCGCTGGAACCTTCAATACCCACAAAACTCAAATCATAATTTTTAATAAGAGAATCCAATAAATTAACTATTGAATATTGGCCTGACAAAGACGCGTGCGCGTCTTGAATATTGATTATATTTTCATCTCCTCCGCCCTGCCCGACGACTGCTTCTGTCATGCCAAATTCATAAGGGATATTAACCGGGCCAATACCCTTATATGACGGCGTTATTTTAATATCATGCCAGAGATAATTTATCTCTTGCGCAAAGGCCGCCTGCTCCAGCGTAAAAACAATAGAAAGCAATAATGTTATCATTTTTTTAAAAATTTTCATGACACGCCTCCTATTTTTTAAAAAAAATTAATAATTATAAAAATACATATTTTGATATTTACATAATTTCTACTTTTATTATTACAGAAATATTATATCATAAAAAAAATATAAAATAAATACCTTATAAATAAAAATTTTCTTTCTAACAATAGCCTTTAATCTACTAAAAAACCTTTTATAAGCACTACCATACTGTTAAAATTTTTTATTTTTAGATATGTATTGATTTTTAAAAAATAAATGTTATAATGTTGAACAAAAGTTGTTCAACAAATATAAAAAAATTTTACCGGGAGGATAAAATGGAAAATTCTAAAAAACTTTCCTTATCACGCTTTGGAAAATCAACATTAGTTAAGTGTCTTGCGGTAGTTGTTTCATTAGCATTTCTTTATCAAGATATTGTTTGGGCAGGCGGAGAAGAACTTCTTGCCAACAATCATCCGCCCATTCCTCTTACTCAAATAAAAGAAACAATAAAACCGCAAGATTTATCACTTCCTTATAATATCGCTCAAAAAAGCGGCGCGTTTACTGCCGCGGGAGATGACAATTTAATTATTCATCTTCAAGACGCTCACGCGTCTTTATCAGGCCAATACAGTTTAGCTCAAGCATTAGACAACCTTGTCACAAACTATAATTTAAATTTAATCGCCATTGAAGGCGCGTCAGGCTACATTGACACATCTATTTTAAAAACCATTCCAAATAAAGATGTAAGAAAAGAAACCGCGGATTATTTAATGCGCGAAGGCAAAATGGGCGGCGCGGAATTTTTTTCCATTACTAGCGGAAAAGAAAACGTCGCGCTTTATGGAATTGAAAACGAAAAACTTTATTGGCAGAACGTCACTGAATTTTGCGCGGTTGATAAAGAAAGAGAAAAATTAGTAACTATCACTAACGGCTTCATCACTCAACTAAAAACTCTTGAAGAAAAAATCTATTCGCCGGAACTAAAAACATTTAATGACAATTCCTTCGCGCACAAAAATAAAGAATTATCTTTTTCAAAATATTGGGAAAACATTCAATCGCTAATAAAAAAACTAAATATAAAAACTAATGAATACACTGAACTATCCGCGTTAATAAAAACTATGGAAATAGAAAAACAAATAGATTTTTCTAAAGCTAATGTTGAACGCCGTAGCCTCATAGAAACCTTAAATCCTAAACTCGCGAAAGAAGATTTAAAGGAATTAATAATTAAAACAGCCTATCTCAAAGAAGACAAAATTTCAAAATCCGAATATCATTTATACCTCGCGGAACTGGCCGAGAAATACAATATCTCCCTCAAAGAATACAAAAATTTAGAACTTTTCGTGGAATACATAAATATATACGAAAAAATAAATATATTTATGCTTTATAAAGAAATATTTCTTATAGAAGAAAAAATCCGCGCCGTTATCTTTACTTCAAACGACGAAAAAGAATTATATGAAATAATGATAATGACATGGATGCTAAAACGGCTTTACACCGTGGAACTAACAAGCGATGATTTTCAAATAGTTAAAACGTGGCTCTCTAATTATAACGCTACAAAATTCACATCCTTTATAAAAGAGACATGCGCGAAATATAACGCGCCAATACTAGCGGAATATAACATAAAAGAAATGTTCGCGGGGCTCCCAAGCGCTATAAAATTTTATGAAACAGCGGAAGCGCGCAATAAAAATATGATTATGAACACAGTAAAACATATGAATGCTGAAGGCGCGCGCGTAGCGGCGCTTGTTACCGGCGGATTTCATTCAACAGGCCTTACAGACTTAATGGAAAAAGAAGGATTATCATATTTAGTCTTCGCGCCCAAATTTAAAGACAATACGCCAAGACCATATATAGCAGTCCTCACAAACAAAAAAAGTCCATATGAAAAAATTTTAGACAACGGCCAATATGAAATCGCCGTAAGCGCGTATTGCTACACGGGAAACTTTGAAGATTTTAAAGAAGCTATTTTTTACTCTCTTGCGGTAGAACGTTTACGAGGCGGAGATGTAAGAAAAATGAAAACATTATGGATAAACCAGTATGCACAAGAATACACAAAACTTATAAATAACAAAACAAAGCTTGATACCATTACAACTAAACCAATCAAACCAGAAAAATTCCAATCTGAACTAGAAAATTTTATGGCAGTTAAAAAAGTAGAAGATGGTGTTTTAGTTATGTATAAAAATAAACCTGTAAAACTAGTTACAGAAAAAAACGGTAAAATTTCTGTCAATAATACTATTCCTGAAAAATACATAAATCCAGCGCCTCTTTTAGTGGCGGCGCAAAAAAATTCCTTATCGCAAAAACCTCTCTGGGAAAAAGCGCTTGATAAGCTAAACCGCACTAATCAGAAACTCCAAGAAACTATCCTTACTACTCTTACTTTAGAAGAAACAATAACTGAAGAAATGATAATAAACCAATTAACCAAAAGAATAAACTTACCGCCTGATTGGCAAAATTATCCAGCACTTAGTTTAAAAGTTAATAATTTTATAAAAGAAATATTAGTGGCCAAGATAGAAGAAATAAAGAAAAAAAATCAATCCAAACATTTATCAACACCCCCCTCAGCACAAAAAGAAACTCCTACAATAGCTAATATAGATACCGAACAAGACACTCCATCGCCTGTAGCATATTTACCAGAAAAACCTTTATCAAAATTACAAACATTCTGGGCATGGGTTAAAAAACAATTTTCCATATTAAAGATTGGTAATCGCGGGGCGATTGACTTTGGAAACGATAACAACGAGTTCGAATTAATAGAGCAACTCATAAAAACACTGCTAACTGGTATGGAAAAACAAAATATCAACTTAATTTTAGAATTGATAAAAACCGTGCTTTCCACGCTTCCCGATAATAAAAAAATGCCCGTGGATTCTATTAAAGCATTATTAGGAACAAAAATAGCGATATCCCTATTAAAACAAAAACTTATTAATAATAAAATAAAAAATATGGATAAAATACTAAATGAACTCCTACAAATATTGTACTCCTCAACAACTGATAAAAAAATATTATTCATAACAGAATTAGTTGATATGTTTTTACTAGACGCGCCAATCGTTCTAACAGAAAGCATGATAGAAAAGACAATAATACAAGGTGTTCTAGACGCGGCCGAAATTCCAAATAAAACTTGGCTAAACAAAAACTGGGAAAATTATTCGTATTTTTCACAAAGGATAATCAAAAATATTACTAAACAGGTGGTTACCGAATGGAACAAATACTCCATTACTGTACAAACTGCAAGGATAAAAAATATTTTTCACTGGCAGACCAATATGCCAGAATATTTAGACCACAACACTATAGTTATGGAAAAAGTAAATGATATATTTGAGCCTATAAAGCCGCTAAAAGAAAAACTAAAAAATTTCTTTGAAAACATTATAAAAAATCACAAAGGTTATTTTATCCCACCGGCTCTATCCATGCTTTTATCTATTAGTTTAATTGGCATGGGCATTTTGCCGCTTATCTTAGGTTATAACTTAAATAGCCTTGGCATTATATTTTTAGTAACTGGAATTATTGTAGGCGGTTTCTCTATATTCCCGGATATTAAGCGTATTACTCAATACGGCTTAACCCTCAACTCTTTTGGCAATATTTTTCAAGCTTTAATAAATAACTCGGCCGGAATATTGCGTATCACCCATCCAAGAAATAAAAATAAAACCATAGAAGAAATAATTTCCCTTTTAAACTCAAACCATGCAACACAACTGATTTTAAAGATAGTTAACGATTATAAAAATAGCCACTATCCTAAGAAGGCATATGTAATGCGAACCTTCATTAAAGAATACCAAATGCCAAACTATTGGCACGAATCAGAAAAAATAGTATTCCTATTAAATAAAATATATGCCACTATTATTTCTAAATGGGAAAATGAAAATACTTCCAACAATAATAGCGCCCCCGGCAGCATTGACGATGTTGACGAAATAATTAACGCTATTGACCCTGCTGAAAACCTCGTTGACGTTATTGAAAATAATGCTATTGAAAAAACAGACGATGGCGGATACAGTGGCGGCGGCGGCGACGGCTTCGATGGCGGCGGCGACGGCTTCGATGGCGGCGGCTTCGATGGCGGCGGTGGCGGTAGCGACGGCGGCTTTGCTCTAACAAGCCTCTTAACTTGGCTCGCGCCAACTATCATGTTCGCGGTTGGTATTGGCCCAGTCATACTCGGCAACGCGACTACGCCACAATGGATTCTCACTATACTAGGCGGAATATGGGTCGCAGTGAATATCACATTAAGAGTCCTCAGCTCCGCTAAAAACGAACCTAAACAAAACGAAAAAAATATTTTAACGCAACCTCCAATAATACCGCAACTAACAATACCTATAGAAAGAAGAAAAAACCGTTTACCAATAGAAGCTACGTTAGATACACCTCTTGGTAATTTATTCCGCAATGAATTAAAACTTCTGACAGACATCTTACAAAAATTTTCAACGGTATCAATAATAACCCAAAATATGGTGCTCTTAGAACTAACTAAAAAAATATCATTACCTACTGATTGGCAAAATGATCCGCAACTCAAGAAACAAGTTAATAATTTTATCGCCATACTAATAGATGCTAAAAATATGATAGTAACGCAAGAAAACACATTACATACTACTCCTCGCGTAAAGATTTCTAAAAAAAATAATTATCCGTTTTCAGAAAAAAGAAATCAACAATATTCAAACCCAAGCCCCTCTCCGCAATTATTTTCTGACAAAATAAGCTACAAAAACATAGACCTTATATTCCCCTCTTTAATAATCTTGTACACAATACCAATACTAACCGAAGAAATAGTACTATCACACTTACAAAAACTCATATCATTACCTATTGATTTAAAAAATAATACGGAAATCCAAAAAGAAATTTATATTTTTATCGAAGATATAATAAAAAATAGACGTGTCTTCACACTAAAAGAATTTTTTTATACCCAAATCCTACAACTAGAACGTCTCGAGAGACTATTAAACGATGCCGCTAGAACAAAAACGCAAGAAATAAAAAACCATAAACAAAAAAACACTCCCGACTCGTCTATGGGAAAAATAACTGCATGGTTAAAAAATATATTCTCTAAATCCAATGACAAAGGCTACGTATCGCTAGATAACATAAAAATTATCACAATAACTATCATATTTGTGATTGGTTTTAGCTTAATTATAACAAAACAGTTATCTCACTTTCATTGGATAACGTTAGGCCTTTTGTTATTATCACGCGGTTTAAAAAACATACCCGTCACCATCATACCGAGTATCTCCTCAAGCATTGCTATTTTCCCGCTTCTTTTCAGACAAAATCATTCTCTATTTGATACTGTCCTTTGGTGTATCGCTTTCTCTTTGGTCGGAACATTGATAGCAGTATTGATAGGAATATTATTATCTGACTTATTCGGAACGGATGACAACAAATCATCTAAAAAGGATAAGAAGTACGACGATCCCGGTTTTGGCGATGGCGACGGCTTTGATGGCGGCGGCTTCGATGGCGGCGGTGGCGGTAGCGACGGCGGCTTTGCTCTAACAAGCCTCTTAACTTGGCTCGCGCCAACTATCATGTTCGCGGTTGGTATTGGCCCAGTCATACTCGGCAACGCGACTACGCCACAATGGATTCTCACTATACTAGGCGGAATATGGGGATTAATAAATATAGCGTTATTATTCATCAGCCCCGCGAGAATAAATCAATTAATAAATAATATTTTATTCACGCAGAGAAAAACTAGCGCGCAAGTTACAACATCTCTAATTGAACCAAAAATCGCGCTTGGTATACCTGATACTTTATACGCGACACTAAAAAATACTATCGGTATAAATAAATTTTGCGCGCGAACAGGAATTCAGGAACTTATCCCGTTAACCAGCGAAACACCTGAAGAAATGTTTAATGAACTTAAAAATCAAGTAACGCGCGACACAATTTACACGATTATTGACACTGACACATTAAAAGAAAAAGCGTATTCCGGAGAAAAATTCATGTATACCGCGTTTGAAAAAGTTGTGTCTGACTTCAGTGAAAAAACAAAAAAAGAAATAATAATTTTAGCGAACCCTGAAATAACAAGTTTAACCGGTGAAAATATAGATAAAATAAATAATATCCAAAAGCTCCGTAAAGCCCTTAATGTCTGGGTATATCTTTTGCCTGAAATTATTTCTATGGAAATAAATAGTAAAAGTATATTTGATATGCGCGTGAATTATTTCCATAATAAAGTTTTTAACGAGAAATACAGACTAACAAACGACGCGCAAAATTTTATTTCAGCAACCTTAGAAAAAAATAATCCTATTTTTATGACACTATCCGCGGAACAAATAGCTGATTTCAAATTTTACGCGAATGCTATTCGCGATATGGGATTAACAAAAAGCCAAGCGTCACAATTTATTCAAATTAGAGTTAATGACCCAAATATTACAAAAGAAAAATTACCGCGGTATTTAGAGGAAACAGGCCTTAACGCTTATTTGGATATTGATAATGTAGTTCTTGTAAACACCGATGAAAGCATAGAAAACGTTATCGGGACAGCTCGTTCCACATTTGGAGAACATATAGATTTAAACCGTTTAATGATAGGGGACGCGAAAAATCTTGTGACTAATGACAACGACTTAGCAATTTTAAAAAACAAAACCTCGCCCCGCTATGTGCAAATGGCAGGAGAAGGTTTAAAATCGCAGTTACTCTGGGCACTTTTAGAAATAGCCATAAAAGAAACCGCCATACCAAGCGCTATAGGAAAAGTAACAATAAAAGACGGACATACGAACTGGTATATCCTTATCCCAAATATTGATAAAATAGATATGGAAAAATTAAAAGCAGAAATGGAAAATTACGAACATATCCGTATCGCGGCGTAATTATAGTCTACACCCCATAAGCTATAGGCAAAAAACCTATAGCTTATGGCTATTTACATACTGAAATATTGCGAGACCTACCCGCCTTTAACCGAAAAAACGCATTTCGACATACCATAGATGAAGAATGCCAAGTGCCGCAACCCAGTTGGCAAAAACACAATAAAAGAATAGTAACAAAATTGTAAACATAAAAAATTATGCTATAATAATTATAATCTACATATAAACTGAAAAACTATATTTTTTATTGTAAAGGATACAATGAGTCCAACTATATTTAGAACAAAAGGGTATAGATTTTATTTTCTTTCAAATGAAGAGACTCGAAGGCATATTCATGTAGAATGCGAACGTGGGGAAGCTAAATATTGGATAGAGCCTACTATTTCATTGGCAGTTTTTTATAAATTGTCCGCGAAAGAATTGAATGTAATACAAAAAATAGTGGAGAAAAGAAAACATGAAATTCTTAAAGAATGGGAAAAACATTTCGGTAAGCGTTGAAAATATTACTCCCCATGGGATATGGCTATATATACAAGATAGGGAATATTTTTTAAGTTATGAAGAATTCCCCTGTTTTGAAGGGCATACAGTTAAGGATATACATAATGTTAAATTTTTGCATGGTTTTCATTTATACTGGCCGGATATAGATTTAGATTTAGAGATAGATAATTTAGAAAATCCCGAAAAATTTCCATTAAAGCTTAAAAAACATATAAACAAAAAAATCGTATAAATCATAGATAAAAAAGTTGTAAATAATCTGTCTTGCTTTATAAGATTTGTGCCATTTATAATAAAAAAATAAATAAAAAATCTAATATCCATGCGGGTCTCAGCCAATCCTATCATTCCGTAATTTGCCGAAAACAAATATCCGTAATCCATTAACGTTAATTTCAAATTTCGGTAATTACTAAGCGGTTGGTAATAAACTTTTCGATAGTCCTTTAGAAAACATCATTCTGTCATTCCCTCGAAAACGGGAATCCATGGGGGTTACATCCCGTCTGACATTTTAGCAAAAGAGGCTGTAACGCAATTACAATGTTTTGTTTTTAAAAATTTTTTCGCTGGATTTACTTGTATGGATTCCTGCGTGCGCAGGAATGACAATGTGGATTCAAGCCCTGTCATTCCCTCGGAAAGCTGGAATCCATAAGGGTTTTATGATATTTTTGAAATGGTTATAACATATATAGCTTCCTCGTCCTGAGACATCACAACGTTAATAATCAAGCTTGCAATTACCATCCGCTTAGTGATTACGTTAGAACTGAAATTTACGTGGGTTTTCGATTTATAATATTTTTAAAATTTTCGGACTAAAATAGAAAAAACATCTACTAGATGCCTCCTAAATATGAAATTAAAACAAACAGTATCAATTCACGAAATTCTAATTTTTTTTGTTCTTTTTTTTAGCCCGCTAATATTTGGTGCTGTTCATGTATGGGCATATTCTCTTGTATCTTTAACTGTCCTTTTTCTATTTTTCACGCGCTTTACCAATAGCACAAAACTATTTCGCGATGTTTTTCGCATATCATTCCCTAAAATTTTTTTATTATTTTTATTTTTGAATTTGCTATATCTTATTCCAATACCATCTAATTGTTTAAAAATAATAAATCCTCATGTTTATAACTTGAACAATGAATTTTCTTTATCTAAATTAACGTGGGAAACCTTTAGCATTTATCCAAACGCGACATTCCGGTATTTAATGAAATTTACTGTTTATTGGATGTTCACGACTATTATTATTTCAAAAATCATATACGCTATAGATACTCCAACCCTAATTAACCGCCACAAAGAAAGTATTAACGCTAATTTTATTTTTCTTGGCGCGATTTCAGGTGTTTTCTCAATTATCTTACATAGCCTATGTGATTTTAACCTGCATATACCAGCAAACGCTGTATATTTTTTTACCCTTTGCGCGATAATAACTTCTATAAGTTTTTGCAAAAAAAACAATATACCCATATCCTATCCATTCCTCAACAAACTTGTAAATTTCATAATAATAACGGGATTTTTTGTGGCGGTATTAGGAATAGCTCAAAAATTAGGAGGAAATGGAAAAATTTATTGGTGCGTGGAAAAACAAGGCAGTCATTTTGGGCCATACATAAATTATGACCATTTCGCGGGATTTATGGAAATGTGTATTTTATTGGCCTTCGCGTGCTTTGTTTCAAAAGTATCACTATCCTCTCTCCCTCACATAAATAATTTAAAAGACAAAATAATATGGCTTTCTTCAAAAGAAGCCAACCAAACTCTCATATATCTTTTTGCCGCGATTCTTATGACAGCCGCATTATTCATGAGTACTTCTAGAGGCGGCATCATGAGCTTTTCTGCCGCGTTCGCTCTTTTTTCGGTTATATGCGCGGCCAGTATTGATACCCGTAGGAAAATACGATTTTTATTAGCACTTTTTTTTATTATTATTTTTGTTGTTATTATGATTCTTTGGATAGGCCCTGAAGAAACTGTGAACAGATTTAAACTTTTAAACGTATTAATAAAAAAAATAATTCAGGAAAGATCAATACTTAGCGAACTCCGGCCCCACATTTGGGTTAATACCATACAACTTATTAAAGATTTTCCTATTTTTGGCACAGGTTTTGGAACTTATTCGTATATATTCCCAAAATATAGGACATTTTCGGGTGAATACGGCTTTCTATATTACGCGCATAATGATTATTTGCATTTCACATCTGAAATGGGTATTATAAGCGTCTTGTTTGTAACGCTATTTTTAATATGGTATTGGCTAAGATTACAAGAATGCTTCAAATTTTTACAACAAAGCCTCTTACGCAAAACTAAAAAAGATTTATAAAATTTTGGAATGCGCCAGCCGCAATTAAACCCCAAAAAAAATAGAGAGGACATATGAAAAAACATATTTACGATGTATGTATCGTGGGCGGACTTGGGCATGTAGGTCTTCCATTAGGTATTTCCCTCGCCCGTGAATCTAAAAAGGTTATATTATATGATATTGATAAAAAAGCAGGTAAACGTGTCCGTGAAGGGAAAATGCCGTTTAAAGAAAACGGCGCTGAACCTATTCTTAAAAATGTTTTAGAAAAAAATCTTTTCATATCCAGTGATAAAAAAGTTATGCGGAAAAGCCATTTTATTATTATCATCATCGGTACTCCTGTTGATGAACATCTTGATCCTAAGTATATGGTGTTTAAAAGATTTATTGACGGTGTCATTGATATGATAAGTGATGACCAGCATGTAATTTTAAGAAGTACGGTATTTCCCGGCACTACAGAAAAAGTAAAAAGATATTTTGAATCAAAAGGAAAAAAACCAAAACTTTCATTCTGCCCTGAACGAATCGCTGAAGGTAAGGCTATGGAAGAACTATGCGCCCTGCCTCAGATTGTATCAGCATTTGATGAAGTTTCAAAAAATGAAGCCGCGGAACTTTTTTCAGTCCTTACTAAAGATATACTTTTTTTAAGCCCGCTTGAAGCAGAGCTCGCAAAGATATTTACGAATGTATGGCGGTATATCCAATTCGCCATTTCAAATCAATTTTATGAAATAGCCGCGCAACATAACGTGGATTTTTACAAAGTTTATGACGCGATAACCTATAAATATCCCAGAGCTAGTTCTTTCCCGCCAGCCGGCTTTGCCGCTGGACCATGTTTATTTAAAGATACTATGCAATTAGCCGCGTTCAGCAATAATAGTTTTTTCTTAGGCCACGCGGCAATGCTTATCAATGAAGGAATGCCTTATTTTATAATCCAAAGATTAAAAGATAAATATTCTTTAAAAGACAAAACCGTGGGCATCATCGGCATGGCATTTAAAGCCAATAGCGATGATAACCGTGAATCTTTAGCTTACAAATTAAAAAAAATACTCGAAGTTGAAGCGGAAAAAGTATTATGCACTGATGTTTATATAAAAGAAGACGGTTTTGTATCTTTAAAAGAGGCAGTAAAAGGCTCGGATATAATTATTTTAGGTGTTCCGCATAAAGAATATGCTACGCTCCATTTAGAAAATAAAATAGTAGTTGACGTTTGGAATTATTATAAAAGAGGGGGACTTTTTTAATGAAAATTTTAGTTACAGGCGCGGCAGGATTTATCGCCGGATACCTTGTGGAAGAATTACTGACTAACGGCCATACCGTTGTCGGAATAGATAACTTTTCAAAATATGGAGAAATCGAAAAAAGTTATGATAAACACCCCAAATACCAATTCACCAGAGGCGATGTAAAAAATACAGCGTTACTCAAAGAAATTATTTCTGACTGCGATCAGGTTATCGCGGGAGCCGCTATAATCGGAGGCATTTCATTGTTTCACGAATACGCGTATGATTTATTGGCTGAAAATGAACGGATTATCGCTTCTACATTTGACGCGGCTATATGGGCTCATAAACACAAAAAACTTTCTAAAATTAATGTTTTATCATCTTCTATGGTTTTTGAAAGTACAACATTATACCCTACACCTGAAGGGGAACAATTCAAATGCCCTCCGCCGCAATCTACCTATGGATTTCAAAAACTCTCATGCGAATATTTCGCTAAAGGCGCGTGGGAACAATATAAACTTCCATACACAATCATACGGCCTTTCAACTGTATCGGTATAGGCGAAAAACGGGCGCTATGCGATAAAGAAGTTATGTCCGGAAATGTAAAACTCGCGATGAGCCATGTAGTCCCTGACCTTGCGCAAAAAGTTTTAAAAGGACAAGATCCTCTACATATTTTAGGGCAAGGAAATCAAGTACGTCATTACACATACGGCGGAGATCTCGCGAAAGGCATCAGGCTTTGCGTGGAAAACGATAAAGCTCTTAATGAAGATTTTAATATTTCAACAGCTGAATCCACTACAGTTTTAGAACTTTCTAAAATCATATGGGAAAAAGTAAATCATAATAAACCTTTCAGATATATTTCAGACCCCGCGTTTAAATATGACGTGCAGTGTAGAATTCCGGATGTCAAAAAATCTAAACAAATATTAAAATTTAACGCTGAAACATCCTTAAATTCCGCGCTGGACGAAATTATTCCATGGGTCAAAAAACAAATAGAAATCGGCGGGATTTAACTGCCATTTTTAAAATATAAACTTATGCATTCTTTTAGGAGGCTGACCGAAAATGAATAGAGGGACTAACGGCTTAATACATTTTAATGCTTCCGGCGACAAAGAAATCCAACCGCCGTCCAACATATCAAAACAAGAAAAAATATCTCTATCAATTGTTATACCTGTTTACAATGAAGGAGATAATATCAGTTCTACATTAACTGAAATCTCTCAAAATGTAAAAATCCAGCATGAAATCTTAATAATATACGACTTCCCTGAAGATAATACCATTCCCGCTGTTAATAAATTTATCAATGAAACTAAAAAAATAAATATCCGTATTATAAAAAATAAATATGGGAAAGGCGCGCTAAACGCGATAAAGTCCGGATTTTTAGAAAGCACCGGCACTGCCACATTGGTTGTTATGGCTGATTTATCTGATGAAATCAGTAAAGTAAACGAGATGTATGAAAAAATTTCACAAGGATACGATATTGTCTGCGGTTCGCGTTATATGAAAGGCGGAAAACAAATAGGCGGACCGAAATTGAAAAAATTCTTATCAAGACTCGCGGGCATTTCTCTCAAATATTTCACAGGCATTCCCACTCATGACATAAGTAACAGTTTCAAAATGTACCGCAGTAATATTTTAAACACAATAAAAATAGAAAGTAACGGCGGCTTTGAACTCGGCATGGAAATAGTTGTAAAATCATTTTTAAACGGATATAAAATAACAGAAGTACCCTCTACTTGGCGGGATAGAGAGCAAGGCGCATCCCGATTTAAACTATGGAAATGGCTACCAAAATATCTTAAGTGGTATTTTTTAGCTATAAAACACAAAATTTTCGGGAATACCACCCAAATAGAAAATATTGAAAATAAAAAAAAACAATCCATACTCCCTTATATTTTTTTGATCTGTTTATTTATTATTGGACAAATATTACTGTCAACTCTCCTGCAAAAAGGTAACCCCATGGGCGAATTCAGGGAATCACAAGTAGCGTCCACAATTAAACTATTTGTTGAAGAAGGAATAAATCTTCTTTATCCCAAACTTAATGTTATGGGAGACCCCGGATATTTCGCGATAGAATTGCCTATATATCAAGCGCTTACCGCTCTTTTCTGGAATGTTTTTAATTTGGGAGAAATATGGGGAAGAATATTTTCTCATATATTTTGGGCCATAGGCGCTTTATATTTATTTTTTCTTTGCAATATTTTTGTTGAAAAACGAGTAAGTCTTTTAACTGCATTTTTTTATTTATTTTCTCCAATAGCACTAGTTTACTCAAATGACGTAAGTATCGAAGGCTTGAGTTCCTGCCTGTCTATCATGTTTTTATACCATGGCGCCCGATGGATTATTGAAAAAAGTAAATTCCATTTTTTTACGGCGATTATTATCTGCACTTTAGGATTTACGCAAAAATTGCCCAATCTAGCGCCGATGTTTATACCATTACTCGCTCTTAGATATTCCTATGGGAAAGGCTTTAAATCTATTTTTTCTCCTTCTTTTATTCTCTTAGGGCTTATACCTTTTCTTTCCGCGTGCATTTGGCAATACCACGCTAATAAACTTAACGCAATGTATCCCGCATCCGCTTGGTACGCGTCAAGCGGCACCATTAAATGGTATTTCGGCACTTTAGTCGACAGGTTAAACCCCGCCAAATATTTTATAACCGCCTTAAAATCATTTGAAAACGCCTATGGAAGCCTTTATTTTGCAGTCCTGCCAATAATAGGCATTTCAGCTTTTTTTAGAAAATATTATTTTTTTACTTCTTATTTAGCAAGCTATCTTTTCAGTTTTTTGATTTTCACGGGACTACACTTGCCGCACAGTCACTACATGATTCCATTTTTACCGGCATTATTATTTTGGGCCGCTATTGGTATTATTTTTATTTGGGATAAATTAGCTCTTATCTCTAGCATAAAACTAAAATTTCACAGGATTATAGTTGCGGGAATAATCACAATTTCGGTTATGGGACTTTTTATCGTAAATAGCGCGCGGTATCTAGATTTTAGAGACTGGATTTTTCAGGATAAAGACATCATGAATATGGCAGAAATAATAAAACAAAACACGCCAAAAAATTCCCGCGTTCTTCTTTACAAAGGAGAAGGCCTTACAGGCGGGACATGGTCGCCGCAACTAATGTATCTATCAGACAGAAGAGGCAGAATTTTGTACATGCAGGATTTAGAAAAAAACACTATTTCTGATTTAATGCGTGAACGCGGATGTAATTATCTTGTCTTATCCGTAGACACTCTTCGATACCGTTATATACAAGGCAGAAAACTCCATCGCTCTCTTTATGACAAAAGAACGGAATATAATGATTTAGATTATTTTACTTTGCAATTTTCTCAAGAGATAGAAAAACAATTAGCTAAATTAAATCCTGTTTACTTAGGCAATAGGATAAGAATTTATAAAATAGAAAAAGATAAAACCGCGAATCTCCCGACTGTCATTCCCGGCTCAAACGGTAATCAATAGTAATAATAAACATTTGATGACCCCGCAAAATTGAGTTACCCCATGACAAATAATACTAATTTTTGGGATTTATCGAGTTTTGCCGCGCGCCTAACACGTGATAAGAATGACTGCCCAATGGAGGATATATTGAATAAAAATTTTTTTGTAATTGACCATAAATCATCTTCTTCAAAAGCCCGCGCGGGAAGGGCGTTAACAGCGCATGGCGAATTTTTAACTCCGGTATTTATGCCTGTCGCGACTCAAGCCACCGTAAAATCACTCTCTTCAGAAGAATTAGAAAATGCCGGGGTTAACATGATTATTTCAAACGCGTATCATTTATTTATGCGGCCCGGCGGAGATATCATAAAAAAAGCCGGAGGACTTCATAAATTCATGAATTGGACCCGCCCGATAACAACAGATAGCGGCGGATTCCAAGTTTTTAGCCTCGCCCTGTTACGAAAAATACATAATGAAGGCGTAGAGTTCCGTTCGCATCTAGACGGAACATCTCATTTTTTTACTCCGGAAAACATTGTGGATTTCCAGCTTGTTTTAGACAGCGACATTTTAATGCCTCTTGATGAATGCGTAAAATATCCCGCTGACGAAAAATACGTGGAAAAATCCGTTGATATAACTTGCGCTTGGGCAAAAAAATCCAAAGACAGATTCAACGAAATACAAAATAATTCGTTTCTTTTCGGTATCATACAAGGTTCTACATATCATAACTTACGAAAAAAATGCGCTAACTTTCTTGTAGAATTAAATATGGACGGCTACGCGCTCGGCGGTATCGGAGTGGGAGAAGGACGAGAACTGATGGATGAAATTACAGACTACACTTGCGCCATCCTTCCTGAAAATAAAATTAGATATCTTATGGGAGTAGGAACCCCCAGTGACATCCTTTCAGCGATTAGCCGGGGAGTAGATATGTTTGATTGCGTCGTCCCTACACGAAACGCGAGAAACGGCCAAGCATTCACATTTGACGGTGAATTGCAATTACGAAACGCTAACTTTAAAGAAGATTTTAATCCGATAGAAAAAGACTGCGCGTGTAATGCCTGTAAAAATTATTCGCGCGCGTACATACGGCATTTATTTAATACCGGTGAAATTTTAGCTATACGGCTCATCACGGAACATAACATATTCTTTTACGCGAAATTAATGAATTCCGCCCGCGAAGCTATTTTACGAGACAATTTTGAAATATATAAAAAAGATTTTTTAACGCGGTTTAACGCTAATAAAACGCTAGGCTGATTACAGAGTAGCAACTATTATCACATTTGTAGTATAAAATAAAAATACAAAAATAGCTGTAACCCAAACGGATATTCCCGCGCAAGGGGCTGTGTCATAACAAGAGCTATATTTTAAAAGTGGCGCAAAAAACGCGCTAATTAAGGCCGCCAAGCCTGTAATGCTTTAAAGGAGCTTAAATTGAAAATTGGTTTTGACGCTAGAATGATTTCTCACCCCGGCATTGGAAAATATATTGAATGCCTGCTAAAAGGCATTATCTCTATATCGGATAATAACGAATTTATTTTATTCGCGGATATAAACAAACTAAAAATATTTCAAAATTATAAAAATGTAAAATGCGTCAACTGGAACGCCCCTATCTACTCAGGATGGGAACAAATATTCAACATGTATCCGTTACAAAAATTAGACGTTTTACATGTTCCCCACTTTAATATCCCTCTTTTCTTTAGCGGCCGTCTAGTCGTAACTATACATGACCTTATTTACTTATTGATACCATCTTCATCGCCTTCTAAACTAGGCAAAATATATACTGACTTCATGATTAAATCCTCTTTACAAAAATCTAAAAGTGTTATCGCTGTATCAGAAAACACAAAAAAAGATTTAATAAAAATATATTCTGAAAAATACGCCGAAAAAATAAATGTAATTTATGAAGCTCCAAGCCCGGAATTTCAACCGATAACAGATAGAACCCTTCTAGCGGATATCCGTTGCCGCTACAGACTCGAGGAAAATTTTATATTGTATGTGGGAAGTATAAAACCGCATAAAAATGTCGGGACTCTCATAGAAGTATTTAAACTCCTTAAACAATGGGGTGCGCCTCATAAACTCGTTATTTGCGGAAGATGGGATAAAAAAGAAGATTACCTTAAAGATAAACTTATTGATAAAGATATACGGTATTTAGGAGAAATCCCGGCTAGTGACATCGCGGGATTATACAATTTAGCGGATTTATTAGTACATCTTTCTCTTTATGAAGGATTCGGATTAACTATTGTAGAGGCCATGAGTTCCGGTTTGCCTGTAGTGGCATTGGATTCGTCTTCCATGCCTGAAGTCATAGGCGACGCCGGAATACTCGTTCCGGCCGGAAATAATGAACAGATAGCTAACACTATCTATAACGTACTGGTTAACGGAAATATGCGAAACATTATGAAAGAAAATTCATTGGAACAAGCACGAAAATTTTCATGGGATAAAACTGCTAAAGCAACACTTGACGTTTATAAAAAAGTAGCCGGGAGCGGGGCATAACGCGTTTAGCGTAAAAAAAAATGGTAAAAATAACATGGACAAAACAATTAAAATAGCGATAGTTCATGATTGGCTTACAGGCATGAGAGGCGGTGAAAAATGTTTGGAAGTCTTATGTGAACTTTTCCCATCAGCCGATCTTTTTACACTTCTCCATAAAAAAAATAGTGTTTCAAAAACTATTGAAAACATGAAAATAAAAACTTCTTTTTTACAAAATATTCCCGGTATAACAAAATCTTACCGCAATTTTCTTCCTTTATTTCCCATAGCCATAGAAAAATTTGATTTACGCGGCTATGATCTTATTTTAAGTTCAAGTCATGCTGTGGCAAAAGGCGTACGGATTAATTCTAAGGCTCTACACATTTCATATTGTTATACTCCGGCAAGATACGCTTGGCAATTTTTTGACGATTATTTTTCAAAAGAAAATTTTATCAAAAAATTTTTTATATCCCTCGTTATAAAAAATTTAAAAAAATGGGATTTGAAATCTAATGAAAAAGTCACAGAATTTATAGCCATTTCTCATTATATAAAAAATCGCATTAAAAAATATTACAACAGAAACTCTACCGTGATTTATCCGCCTGTTGACACGGATTTCCCTCTAGCCAGCGCGAAAGACTCTCAACAAATAAAAATAAATGATAAACCGTATTACCTAATGGTCTCGGCTCTTGTCCCTTATAAACGCGTAGATTTAGCTATTAAAGCGTTTAATGAAAATAAAAAACAGCTTGTTATTATCGGCTCAGGAAATGAATTTAATAAACTAAAATCTATGGCGCGAGATAATATAAAATTTTTAGGATGGCTGGGAGATGAGACTCTACGAGAATATTATACTAATGCGCGCGCGCTTATTTTTCCGGGAGAAGAAGATTTTGGGATAGTCCCTTTGGAAGCTCAGGCTTATGGGAAGCCTGTTATCGCGTATGCCTCCGGCGGAGCGCTTGAAACGATAATACCTTTTGAAGAATTAGACGACGCGCGTAAAAAAGAAAATATTACCAACTATATTCCAAAAGATATTCACGGCCCGACCGGCGTATTTTTTTACAGCCAAACAGTCCCACAGCTTAATAAAGCGATTGAAACATTTGAAGCGAATATTAAACAATTTAAACCGGAAAATGCCCGCGAAAACGCTCTAAAATTTAATAGAAGCCGTTTCAAAACAGAAATAAAAAATTTTATTGAAGAAAAGTGGCTGGAACATTCCACGGGGACTTCCGCTAAAATAGGCGGGCTACAAAACACCGTCAAAAAATAAAAGGCAAAAACATTTATGAAAATACGTAACCATATGATTATTCGTTTTATATTACTCACTGGAGATATTATCGCAATAAATCTGGGATTTTTATCCGCGTATTGGCTCAGATTTAATTCAGGCATTTTAGAATCCCCTCACGGGGTACCAGACGCCGGGCAATATATACAAATACTCCCTATTCTGACATTAGTTTTTATTTTTTTGATGCGAGGAGAAAAATTATATTCCATAAAATCAAGGCTTTCCATAGTAGACGAATTTTTTCTTATAATTAGAGCCGTAACTATTACCATTTTTATTTTAATGGCCGGGACTTTCGTTTACCGTGAATTTTCATTTTCGCGCGGAACACTTTCAATATCGTGGCTCATAATAATAATTTTTATAAACGCGTGGCGTTTTCTGATAAATAAAATAAGATTTTTCATAAGAAAACATTTTGGAAAAACAAGAAATCTTGTTATAGCGGGAGACGACGCTATCGTTGAAAGATTAATAACGCATATAGCCAATGATCCGCATTGGGATTACAATGTAATAGGTGTTTTACGGATAACAACTATTTCTTCGGGAACGGTGAATGGAATCCCGGTATTGGGAAAACTAGAGAATTTTAAAAATATATTTTTTAAAAAAAAAATTGATGAACTTATAGTGACTGATTTGGAAATACCGCGGCAAAAAATGATAGAAATCCTTATGGAATGCGAAAAAAAACTAATTGAATTCAGAGTTGTGGCGGATCTATTAGGCATGATGACTTCCGCTGTTGACATGCGCACAATTGACGGCATCCCTTTATTAGGATTAAAAGAATCACCGTTACATGAAGGGTTTAACCGCTTCTTAAAAAGAATGATGGATATAACATTTTCTCTGGCAGGACTTATCATTCTTTCTCCTCTTTTTTTAATTATTGCCGTAATAATAAAACTTGATTCTCTAGGGCCTATATTTTACAGGCAGAAACGGATAGGCGAAGACGGCACACGATTTGCTATGATAAAATTCAGGACAATGATAAATAACGCGGAAAAAGGCACCGGCAGGGTATGGACAAAAAAAGATGACCCGAGAAGAACAAGAACAGGCGCTTTTTTAAGACGGTATAATCTGGATGAACTGCCTCAACTTATTAATGTTTTTATAGGCGACATGAGCCTTGTCGGGCCGAGGCCTGAACGCCCTCATTTTGTCGAAAAATTTAAACAAAGTGTACCCCGATATATGGCTCGCCATAAAATAAAATCCGGCATGACAGGCTGGGCGCAGGTAAACGGCTTAAGAGGCAATACATCAATTGAAGAACGAACTAAATATGATCTTTATTATATCGAAAATTGGTCTATATCCTTTGATATTAAAATACTTTGCATGTCTATCTTCGCTTTAAAAAACGCGTATTAAAAAAATGTCTGACACAATTCTTAAATCTATAAATATTTCTAAAAATTTCGGAAACACTACCGCTTTAAAGTCCGTAAACTTTAATTTGCGTAAAGGTGAAATACATGCTCTTTGCGGAGAAAACGGCGCGGGAAAATCCACTCTTATTAAAATATTTTCGGGTGTTTATCCGGTCGGCACATTTAAAGGTGAGCTTTACATTGATGATAAAAAAACATGGTTCATGGGAATAACCGATGCTGAACAAGCCGGCATAAGCGTTATCTATCAGGAACTAGCGCTTGTTGAAAATATGACTGTGGCTGAAAATATTTTTTTAGGGAAAGAACCGGAAAAAGGAATTTTTCTGGATTGGAATAAAATTTATTTAGCCGCGAAAGAAGTACTCTCACATTTTAATATTGATATCGATCCCTCAGAACTAGTAAAAAATTTAGGTGTTGGAAAAAAACAACTTATTGAAATAGTTAAGGCATTAGCAAAAAATTCACGCATTCTCATCCTTGACGAACCAACAGCCGCACTTAGCGAAGAAGAAACACGTATCCTGCTAAATATTCTAAAAGACTTTTCTAAGAAAGGCATTTCAGCTATCTATATCTCACATAAACTAGAAGAAGTTTTCGCTATAGCGGATTCTATAACGGTTCTTCGCGACGGTGAAAGCGTCAAGAGCGCGCCCAAAGATTTGACT
Source organism: Candidatus Omnitrophus magneticus (assembly GCA_000954095.1). Classification (GTDB taxonomy): domain Bacteria; phylum Omnitrophota; class Gorgyraeia; order Tantalellales; family Tantalellaceae; genus Omnitrophus_A; species Omnitrophus_A magneticus. The sequence goes on from JYNY01000197.1 coordinate 25,044, forward strand.
AACAAAGATGAAATAATTAAAGCGATGATCGGCCGCGAAATAACTGATTTTTTCCCTAAAACAAAATCTATTCCGGGAAAAATTATTTTTAAAGCGAACAATATAACAGCAAAAGATGAATTAACCGGAGATACAATTCTTAAAGATATAAATTTTGAGGCACGGGAAGGTGAAGTCCTTGGTATAGGCGGGCTTATGGGCGCGGGAAGAACCGAACTTCTTATGCATATTTTCGGCATTATGGGAAAACGCGTTTCCGGAACATTTGAATTCGACGGGACTACATTCAACGCTAAAAGCCCAATGGCCGCTATACAAAAAGGAATTACCATTCTTACGGAAGACCGAAAAAAATATGGATTAATACCCATTGAAAGCGTTGGAATGAATTTATCTCTGTCATCGTTAAAATCTTTAACAGGACGGATACTTCTCAATAAACAAAAAGAATTTAATGAAAATAAAAAATATTTTGATGAGCTAAAAATAAAAGCCGGCGGATTAGAATCACCTATAATAAGCCTTTCAGGCGGAAACCAACAGAAAGTACTTTTCGGCAGAAGCCTTATGGTAATACCAAAATTAATTTTTCTTGATGAACCCACGCGGGGAATTGATATCGGCGCTAAAATTGAAATATACAAAATAATAAATAATCTTAAATCAACCGGGGTTTCAATAATAATGGTTTCAAGCGAAATGGCCGAACTCATCGGCATGAGCGACCGTATTCTTATTATGCGTAAAGGCTCTATTACCGGCATGTTTGAAGACGCGGACATCACACAAGAAAACCTAATAAAAGCGGCACTAGGAGTTTAGGATAAAACAACTCTGTAACTTACGACGCGAACCAACTAATTTTTTACAAATTTTGGATTAGCATTTTTATTTTTTCATATTCACTAAAGTGTAATGAAAACACGTAAATGGGCTTAGCGGATATTAGACACCAAAAGACGCGAAAGACTCGGCTTTATGCGCGAAATGTTTGTTACTATGAGGATTACTTTTTATTTTTTCAAGTATTGCCAGCGCTACACACAAAGCTTCTCGTCCTTCCACGCCGGATACAATCGGTTTTTTATTATTTCTCACACAATCAATAAAAGATAATAACTCTATTTCCAACGCATCTTTCTTTTCTATGACCAATTGTTTTTTTCCAAGAACATTATTTGTTTTCTCAAAAAGAACGGCTTCTTTATTCATATAATCCATCAAAATATAAGAATCTTCCTGAAAAATGCGAAGTTTTCTAACCTCTTCATTTGTAAGTCTGCTGGCAGTTATATCGGCTATAACTTTATTTTGAAAAGTAAGCCGCACATTTGCCATATCTTCATGATTTGAAACAGAACTCGCGCCAAAAGCTTCTATATTTTTTACTTTCGAATTAACTAGGCCTAGAATTATATCGATATCATGTATCATTAAATCCAAGACAACGCCTACGTCAGATATACGCGCCTTTTTTGTTATTGAGCCCAATCTTTGACATTCTATAAACTTAGGTTTTTTTAGAAACGGCTCTATAGCCCGTATAGCGGAGTTGAACCTTTCTATATGCCCGACTTGAATAATCAAATTTCGCTTCTTCGCCAAGGCCAAAAGCTCATCCGCCTCTTCCAGTGTTTTTGTTAAAGGTTTTTCTATTAAAACATGTTTATCGGCTTTAAGAAAGTCTCTGGCAATTTGATGATGAAGAATCGTTGGAACAACAATACTTACCGCATCTACGCTATGCATCATTTTGTTGTAGTCAGTATAATATTCAACATTATATTTACGAGCTGTTTCCTTGACTATTTCTTCACGCACGTCACACACGCTTGTCAAAACAATATCCGCCGCTTGAGCTATACCAGCATATTTTTTCACATGAAAAAAACCTAAATGCCCTGTACCGACTACACCTACACGTAATTTTTTCATTTAATGATTCCTGAATAAATTTTTAATACATAATAAATGAAATTATCAACCAGCAAAAAAGAAAATAAATTTAGAAACAAAATTGGTTAATTATAACATTTCAAATATCATTCCCGCAATATTATAACTTTTATGTTCAACGATATCAGAATTTTTTCATTGACAATGGGCGCTTTCTAAATAATACTAAAGTTTTACCGCGTAAAAAAATACATCCCACTAAAAAAGATAAAATAATATGAACATATATCTTGAATGTTTTTCATGTTTTTTTAAACAAATAGTAGAAACGGCAAAAATAGCCGGCGCCAGCCCTGAAACTACGCGTGAACTTTTAAACGAATTAGGGAAATCTATCCCTTCTATCTCTATGGATATAACGCCTACTGAAGTTTCGCCTTACGTTTATGGACTAATCGAACGATATACCGGCAATACTGATATTTATAAAACACTTAAAAAAAAAAGCAATCAATTAGCCTTAGAACTTTATCCAAATTTAGAAATAGACACCGCGAAATCCGCTAATCCCCTCTTAACAAGCCTTAGGCTGGCTGTAGCCGGAAATGTTATAGATTACGGCGTCCCCTCCTCATTTGATATAGAAAAAGAAATAGAAGAATGTTTCCATAAAGAATTTACAATTTTTGATTTCGAGTTATTGACTACCGATATAAAAAAAGGAAAAAATATTTTATATATTTTAGACAACGCCGGAGAAATAGTATTTGATATGATTTTTATTAAAGAACTTCTAAAACTAAAAAAAGAAATTGTTTGTGCTGTAAGAGAAAAACCTATAATAAACGATGTAACGCTGGAAGACGCGGCATATATCGGGCTTGATAAAATAGTAAAAGTAATTTCAAGCGGCTCTCCGATACCCGGCACCATTCCTAAAAAATGTTCAGATGAATTCCAACAATATTATCATAACGCCGACATTGTAATAAGCAAGGGACAAGGAAATTATGAAACGCTTTCAAATGAAAAACGCCCCATATATTTTATTTTTAAAGCAAAATGTCAAGTAGTCGCGCGGCATGTGGGCTGTAATCTAGGTGACATAATTCTTATGAGAAAAAATTAACCGCGCAAAAAATGCTCGATCAATAAACCGAGACGGCGAGCGCCTAACAAAATATAAAATAGGAAAAAAATATGAATTATAACCATATTAAAAATACTGACCTCAAAATCTCAGCGGTATCTTTAGGCTCATGGGTTTTCGGAGGAGAAGTATGGGGCGAAACTAATGATGATATTTCAATTGAAGTAATTAAAAATGCTATATCCGGCGGTATTAATTTTATAGACACCGCTCCGGCTTATGGAAACGGCAGAGCTGAAACTGTTATCGGAAAAACATTGGGCAAAACACGTGATATTTTAGTAGCCGATAAATGCGGGCTTGAAATAGACGGTAAATCCATAAAAATAAATCTGACACCGGCATTTATACGTAAAGACCTTGAAAATTCATTAAAACGTTTAAATCGTGATGTTATAGATTTATATCAATGCCATTGGCCGGATAAAAAAACACCTATTGAAGAAACATTTTCTGAAATGAATAAACTGCAAAAAGAAGGAAAAATTCGGCATGTCGGAGTATGTAATTTTGATAAAAATCTTCTTTCCTCTGCCATGAAAATATCAAAAATAGTATCAAATCAAGTTCATTATTCAATTTTAAACCGCTACATAGAAAAAGAACTTTTGGAATTTTGCAAGAATAACGAAATTTCCATTTTAACTTACGGCAGTTTAGGCGGAGGCATTTTAACCGGAAAATATAAACAAGTACCGGTTTTAGAAAAAAACGATGTGCGCAATTTTTTTTATAGATTTTATAATAAAATGTTTTTTGAAAAGACAGAAAAAATAATAAAAGTTTTAAACGAAATTTCTGAAAAACATAATGGCTTCCCCGTGGAAACAGCCATCAATTGGGCAAGACGCGACAAAATAGTAGCATCCTGTATTGTGGGGGCGAGAAATAGCGGCCAGATTAAAAAAAATATTTCAGCGTCCAAATGGGATTTATCAGAACAAGAAATCAATAAAATAGAAAATGCGTGTAATGATATTTAATCCCAAAAAATACAATTCCCCATGAATAAAAAAGACTAAGATATTCGAGATAAAAGCTTTAAAAAAAATAACAGCCGCGCTATTTTATGAGGCACGTCAAACAATTTTTACGCCTTTTAACTGAAGAAATTCGCGTTATTTGTCATAAAAACTACGGCTTTGGGATAAAATAGATAAATACAATTCTTCTGTCGCGCGAGTATTAATTTTCTCACTGAATAGTTTGTCAACTTTCTCTCTACCAGCTATTCCCATACTGGCACGAAGGGTAGAGTCCTCTATTAATTTTTTTAACGCTAAACCAAGTTCAGTTTCATTCCCTCTTGGAACAAGCAATCCTGTTTTATTATTTTCTATCGCTTCCGGTATTCCGCCAACATTTGTCGCTATAACAGGCACTTTCATTGCCATCGCCTCAAGAACAACACGAGGAAAAGCCTCTGAAAACGAAGGTAAAACTAAGATATTGATATCTTTCAATAAATTAGGGATATCTTTTCTAAAACCCAAAAAAAATGTATTTTTTCCCATTTCATTGTCTCTAACAAAATTTTTAAGTTTTTCCTCTTCGGTGCCATCGCCTACTACGACACAAATAAATGGGCGTTTAATTTCTTTTTTTATTTTCAATAACGCCTTTAAAAGCACCATATGCCCTTTAAGTTCTATCAAAAGCCCTATAATTCCTATAATAACAGTTTCTTTAGAGAGCTTTAAATTTTCACGCAAATAGGCGCTCCTAACATTCACGGAGTTAAATAAATCCGTATCTATTCCGTTATAAATAGTGACAATTTTTTCAGGGACTTTTCCTCTTCTCGAAAATAACATCCTGATATTTTCAGAAACAGCTATTCCCTTATCCATTGTAATAACAATTATCCATTTTAAAAAACGGTTTATTATTTTCTTATCATCAAGTTCATCACGCACATGGCATACGGCTTTTATGCCTGTAATCCTAGAGGCTATACCTCCTATAATTCTGGAAAAATTATCACAAGGATGGATAATATGTATGTCATTTTTACGGATAAATCGCGATAAAACCTTAATACTGCGAATAGATAAAATAGCGGAATTTAAAAAAAATCTGGGAGAATATTTTATTTTATTTCTATATAAAGAAGTAATCTCGCTAGGTAATGCTACTATTTCAACTCGGGCGCCAAGCGCTTCGGCTTCACGATAAAAAAAACTTTCACGGCCTGTCACGACAAAAATATTAAATAAATCACGGTTTAAATTTTTTATAAGTAAAAGCGTGCTAAACTGTCCGCCGCCGGGCATCTTCGCGCCATGCTCAAAAAAAAGAATATTATATTTTTTTTTACTCATAAAATACTGCTAAAAGTCATATAAAAATATTATAAAACCCTTATGGATTCCCGATTTCGAGGCTGTATCACAACTACAATTTTTTAGTTTTTAAAATCTTTTCACTCCCTTTTTACCTGTATAGATTCCTGCTTGCGCAGGAATGACAGCAGGTTGACGCTATTTTTACTAGTTCAACTCCACTTTTAAAATGCGATACTAGTTGTGACACAGCCTCTTTCGCGGGAAAGACAGAACGAAAGGCGGAATGACAGAATGGGGTTTTCTAAAGGGCACAGAAAAATTTATTATTATCCGCTTAGTGATTACAAAAAACTCAAATCATAATTTCACAATAGACTTCGATAAAAACAGCCTAAATTTTGCCGAAGGCCTATCGCGAAATTTTAGTTTAATTTCGATCCATAAACTTTCTATGCCATATTTCTAAACAAATAAGCACCCATAATAATTTACTATTATCTTGCTTACCGCTTAGATGCCTCTCTGCCATATTTTTTATAATATCATATTTAAAATAGCCTCTTTTCTTGACAGCTGTTTCAGATAAATACTCTTCAATAACAGGTTTAAAGCCGCTCTTAAGCCACTTCTTTAATGGAACAGAGAACCCTTTTTTTCTTCCATGAACAACTTCTTTCGGCAGTTTATCCGCCATAATTTTACGCAAAATATATTTTGATTCAAACCCTTGCAATTTATATTTACTAGAAAGTGCGGAAGCAAATTCAAGAAATTTATGATCAAGAAAAGGAACCCGAACCTCAAGAGAATTAGCCATACTCATCCGGTCAACTTTAGTAAGATAATCATTCGGAAGGATTGTCTTCATGTCTATATACGTACAGGCATTAATAAAATCATCGCTTTTATAACGATTAATCAAACGGCCGTATTTATTGATAGAGTCCAACGCTAAACAATTTTTAAACCGCGCGTCTAAATACAGCTTATGTTTTAATTCATTAGAAAAAGCGCTAAGCCAAAAGGCGTGCGCGTCTCCGGGAGGAAATTTTCCCATTTTAGACAGTCTTTTTAAAGCTGATATAAACCGCCCTGATTTTCCTATTTCCGGCAGTTTATCCACTGCCCAAGGAATTATAGATTTACGCAAATATGACGGAATATTTCTACTATACCAATTATACAATTTATCAGCTTTATAATTTCCGTATCCGGCAAAAAGTTCGTCTCCTCCGTCCCCGGCAAGAACGACCTTAACTTTTTCAGAGGCGAATTTAGAAACAAAATATGTCGGGATAGCGGAAGAATCAGCAAACGGCTGATCAAAAAAATCAAACATATGTTCCAAAAAATCCATTGATACAGGGCCTAACATAAAATCAAAGTGTTCAGTGCCGTACATACGGCTTATTAGTTTAGCGTTGGGAAGTTCATTATAAAAATCATCATTAAATCCAATAGAAAAACTTTTAACTGTTTGTGAAGAGACTTTAGACATCGCCGCGAGAATAGAGCTTGAATCAAGCCCGCCGCTCAAAAATATCCCTAACGGCACATCGCTAATCATATGAAGTTTAACTGTTTCTTCAAACATTTCCCATACACGGCCCTTTATAATGTCTTCATCCATGGCGAGCATTTTCCCGGTATCAATATCCCAATACTGTTTAATCTTCACATTACCGTTCTGATAAATAAGCATATGCCCCGGGCTTAAATTAAAAATATCCTTAAAAATAGTATTCGGGCCGGGCACACACATAAAAGATAAATAATCATGCAAAGCCTCAAAATTTATTTCTTTAGTAACGGCTGTATCCGCTAAAATAGATTTTAATTCTGAAGCAAAAATAAGAACGCCGTTCTTATTCAGATAAAATAATGGTTTTATGCCCAACCTGTCTCTTGCCAGTAATAATTTCTTTTTTGATTTATCCCAAATAGAGAACGCGAACATTCCACGCAATTGTTTTACACAGTCTTCCCCGAACTCTTCATATAAATGAACAATAACCTCAGTGTCGCTTTTTGTGTAGAACACATGCTTTCTTTGTTCAAGATATTGACGGAGTTCCAAATAATTATATATTTCTCCGTTAAAAACTATCGCTATTGTTTTGTCTTCGTTATAAATAGGCTGGTCGCCTGAAACTAAATCAATAATTTTTAAACGCCTCATGCCCATGCATATATCACGGTCTCGATAAAAACCTTCTCCGTCAGGGCCTCTATGAATAATACGCCTTGCCATTTCAGCCATAATAGAGCTGTCAGCATCGCTACTGCCTATACTTCCAAATATACCGCACATTGTGTTTCCCCCAATAAAAAAATAAATAAATTAATATTTAAAACTATATTTGTAATGCGTCTTTATTTTTCCAAATGTAACTAAACTAACCGCGTTAAAAAATATTTTTTTCAAAAAAAATACCGGATTACTTCTAAATTCTAAAAACTGTTTATAAAACGTGTAATATTTTTTATAAAAAAATGCTCTTACTCCAACTATACTGTTCCGTCCGACAAAAAAATTTTTATACAGCGACACGATAAATTTTCTATCTTTATTTTGTTTTTCTCTATGAAGGTATGTTTTCGCGTCAGGATGAAATCTAATCTTAGCTAAAAAAATTGGAACATGCTTAACCTTATATTTTCCCGACTTACATATTCTTATCCAATATTCATAATCCATAGAAAAATGGAGATCTTCTCTAAAGAGGCCTAAATCATCAATAACTTCTTTGCGTAAAAATACGGTAGGATGCGCGATAAAATTACTGAAACACAGCCGGCCAACATTAAAACTGGCTTCCCTTATTTTTTTTATAAAATTGCCGTCTTTATCAATCCAGATGTAATCTCCGTATATGACGCTTAAGGAGGGATCATTTTCAAATATTTTAGATACCTTCTGAAAAATATCCTCGCAATAAAGATCGTCAGAATTAATCCAGCCTATAATTTCTCCCCGCGAAGCTTTAATCGCTTTATTCGCGGCATTAGTCTGGCCTTTATCCGGCGCGGAAGTCCATTTTATTTCAGGATATTTTTTAAATATTTCTACTGTCGTATCACTAGAACCGCCGTCCATTACTATATGTTCATAATTTTTATAATTTTGATTTCTAATACTGAGTATAGTATCTTCTATAAACTCACCCTGATTATATGAAGGCGTTACTATCGAGATTTTAAGGCTCACGCGGTCTCCTCCTTAATCCATTTAGACATACATACTCCCGTGCATACAAGCACTAAGCCGAACCACACATCACTTTCCCACGCGGAAGTTATTGTTAAAAGCACTAAATACCTTATTATAAAAGCGAATGAAAAAATATACAGGATACGTTTATTAGTTTTTAAAAAATCTACAAATATCATAATCCATCCAAAAAGCCATAATGCTAAAAATATAAGCCCTCCCTTTAAAACAAGCATTGCGAGGCCGATATGAAGATTCGTGAATCCTGTTATTTCGTTGTAATCTCCGCCGCCTATTCCCCTTCCGAAAATAATTTCATTGATAGTAGCTCTATCAAAAAAATACCGGGCTTCTAAAAACCTGTCAAAATTAGAATAACGCTTATAATTAAACGCTTCATAAAAACTTAATCGTCTATTATTATTCTCAGTCATAACCCGGTCTTTTAGGCCGTAAAAAGAATCCAGAAAAACATTATTAGGATCACTTACCTTTAAAACACTTAATAATATCCCAAAAAATAAAACCACTATAAGTAGCATTATCGTCACTTTTTTGATTAATACCGGCATAGAAACCTTTTCTCTAATAACATAAAAAAACAATCCGAATAAAGCGGTCAAAGAAAAATCAATAGCGTGCATCCTTTTTTGAAAAAATATAAAACTCATAAGAGCGACAACCGCGCCGAATATCGCGAGCATTCTCCTATACATGCCTTTCCAATAAACCGTCATCAAAAAATAAGGCCATGGATAAAGAAGGCTCTGAAGCATATACGGAACATAAAAACCTATAACACTTTCGCGCATTGACGACGGAGGGAATTTATTAAACGCGTAAATATTAGTAATAATGCCCACAAAAAAATGAACAAAAAACATTTTTTCAAGCATCTTCCAATTCTTTTTTTCAGAAGCAACTAGAAGCCCTGAAAAATAAGTGAAAGACGCTACGTCGTAACGAATTCTAGCCATTTCATTAGCGCGAGAGACCCCATAAGCCAAAAGAATAAAAAAAATATAAGCGATTGCCGTAACCCAAACGCGATATTTAAATTGCAAATTAAATAGCTTCCCCTCAAGGAGAGCGAAAAACGTGGAAAATGCCAAAAAAACGAATGAAATATTCCGTACAAGATCGGTTTCAGATTCACTGTACGGAAAAACTCCGTATCCCGTAGAATAAAATCTCAATGAAAAACCCAGCACAAATAATAAAAGAGAAAGATTTATTCTCTGAAGAAATGTTTGATTTATATTCATTATTTTTAAGTTCACTCCCTCAGCGCACCTTTTAGGTTTGAGAATCACGCGTTAACACCACACACGAAGCTGAAGTAAATAAATTTAATTTTAATTTTAAAACTATAACATAAAACACCGATAATAACGCCTGTATAGTAAATATCCTATAAAAATATCTAGTGCCGTAAAAATTCTCCCACTCTAAAACACGCGCGTTATTTGCCGCGTAATATTTGTTCACCTTCCTTGAAAATCCTCTGCAACACTTATAATAAGTATCAAATTTACCGCTTGTTTTTCTCGATGGCTCAACCGCGTAAAGAAAACGCCTTGATAACCAATGCGGCATTATATAATTCATAAAAAGAACTGGATCATATAAAGTTGGATACGCATGTATAATAAATCCGTTATTTTTCAATAAATAAAAAATCATTTTATGCGTTATGTTAGGATTAACCGCGTGTTCCAAAAACATGCTAGTCACTATCAAATCGTATTTATTCTTATATTTTCCAAGAACTCTTACATAATTTTCATCACACGCGTCAAATATTATTTTTTCATCCACATTGTTATTTGACGAGAGCTCTTCTTCTGAAATATCCATGGCGGATAATTCGCAATTATATTTTTCTTTTAGGATAGGAGTAATAAAACTATATTTGCCGCAACCTATATCAAGAATATGTATCGACTCATTCTTTTTTTTATCCGCGCTCTTGACACGCAAATATTTTTCAATCATTTCTTGATAATAAAAAACAACTTTTTCACTGTAATTATCCGAACCGCTTAACCCTAAAAAATTGTCAAACTTTTTAGATAAAATTTCATCTTTGTCATAGAAAAGTAACTTCGCAAGATTCACATCGTACCTCTTTTTATTTCATTTTCAATATTTCCATCATTACCGCTCAAGAGGGAATTCATCGGAGCAATAGGTGTTTGATATTTCTTATCCCCAACTTTCTCAGGCTTCCCGCGGGAAATTTTATAAGTTACAAAAATAAGCAATAAAAACGATAATATCTGGCCTGCGACATTTGTGTAAGCGTAATATTGCACAGGTAAATGATTTAGAGAGAGTATTATATAAGAAATAAAGCATATTGCTACAACAAAGATATGCATATAAAAAGATAACATCTGCCGGTTCGCCGCGTTTATGACTGTCTCCATGTTAGCCGCTGTAAAAACCGCTCCAATATAAAAAATAGGTAAAATCACTAGGCTTTCTTTATATCGAATCAAATAATTATCAAAAATATACGTTAAAAAAAACTTAGACGGAATCCACATAACCGTAAGAAAAATTATAATCACAGCCGAAATTTTTACCATGCTTTTGAATATCTCATTTAACGGTTTCCCTTGTCCGTGTTTAAATAAAAGGGCCGTCCCCACGTATTGCTCCACTATCCCGTTTAAAACTATACCCATGGTAAGAGGCCATACGGCTATCTGATAAATCCCCAATGTTTGCGGCGAAACAGCATTAATTAAAAACAGTCTATCCATTGTAAGCTGAAGATTAAATAACACACTACCTGCCATAAGCGGAAACCCTATGCGCATTAAATATAAAATATTTTTCAATTTAAATCGTCTATAGCCTACGGGGGAAAGTATTTTACGGCTCGCTATAAAAAAAATAACCGTATTCACAAAGATATGAGTGAATACCGCGCCATAAAATGAAAAAAAACGGCTCGCGAAAAAACCGATTATAAGAAGGCTTAACGCGTTATAAAACTGTGTGGCGGCAAATTGAAGAACTCGTTGTTCAGCACGCAGTCTTAAAAATACTATTTGCGCGAAAGTTGCTGAAACCGCTGTCAATCCGGCCAACAAAAAAGCCTTTTTCATATCCGCGTCGCTAAACTTAAAATAAAAAATAAAAAGGTAATACGCGATAAGCCCCGCGAACTCTACCGCGCATAACGCGATAGTCGCTTCGCCTACAAGCCTTCCAGCTAAACGTTTTTGTCCCGCGCCAAGCCTGACTGTAAGCTCACGATTAAGCCCGTTCATAATTCCAAACTGTAATAACATCCCGTAAGACGTTATTGTCATAGCCATAGAAAAATATCCCATCTCTTTAGGAGAAAGAATTAGACCATATGCCATTACTTTGAATATCCCCAAAAAAGCAGCGGCACTCATCAAAATCAAATATATGAACTGTTTTTTTATACGCATTGTGTTTTATTCTACATATTACGCTGTTTTGTTTTCGCGTTTTGCGCTAATTTTTAACCACGTAAATAAAACGTTCCGAACTCTTTTTCATTTTTATCCCGACAAAAATATAAACTAAAAATACAATACCGGCACCCAAAGAAAAACTTATTAACGGATCATTCAATATAATATAACTCGAGCATAACACTAAAGAAAACGCGACTAACGGAAAAATAAATAATAAAAGACATATTATAATAAAATTTTGGGATTTCATTTCAATAAACATACTGTCACCGATATTTATATTATCCGCGTTTCCTGTAACATTGGTTTTAATGATATTTATTTGCCGCGGTTTTCCATTGTGACAATTACAGCAATTCTTCGAACATTCCGATTTAGCGGGTATTTCTAAAACTATATACTTCCCTTTTATATCTACGACTTTCCCTTTTTCCCGCATTTTAAACCTCCTAGATATTCTTTAATTCGTTTTTCATACCCCATATCCAACGGAGTATAATAAATTTTCTTTTCACGCATATAATCCTGTTCCACGTAATGTCCGTCATAAGCATGCGCGTATTTATATCCTGTATGTCCCAATCTTTCAGCGCCTTTATATCCGGCATCCTTTAAATGATCCGGAACCTCCTGCACACGATTCGTAGAAATATCGCCTATTGCCGCGTCAACCGCTAAATAAGCACTGTTACTCTTAGGAGCTGAAGCCAAATAAATTGTCGCTTCCGCTAGAGGTATGCGCGCCTCAGGAAACCCTATAAAATCCGCGGCCTGCATAGCAGAAACAGCCAAAGTAAGCGCGTATGGATCAGCAAGGCCTATATCTTCAGCCGCTGAAATAACCATACGTCTCGCGATAAATCGGGGAGACTCTCCCGCTACTATCATCTTACTAAGCCAATAAAGCGCTGAATCAGGATCAGAACCTCTTATACTTTTGATATACGCGCTAGCTGTATCGTAATGCGCATCTCCGTCTTTATCATACAAAACCGCTTTACGCTGTATAGAATCTTCTATTTCCTTAATAGTAATATGGACCTCTTCCTTCGCCAAAGGTTTTGTTGTCAAGACAGCAAGCTCCAAAGCATTTAACGCTTTTCGCGCGTCTCCTATAGAAACCTTAGCCAAATGCGCGCAAGCATCAGCATCAATGATAATTTTTATTTTGCCCAAACCTTTACGCGGATCAATAATCGCACGCTCGATAATTTTTTTAATATCTTCTGCCTTTAACGCTTTAAATTCAAAAACTTGGCTTCTGGAAACAAGCGCGGGATTAACTGAAAAAAATGGATTTTCTGTTGTGGTTCCCGCCAATATTATATAACCCTCTTCAACTGCCGGCATAAGGACATCCTGCTGGGCTTTATTGAAACGATGTATTTCATCCAATAAAAGAATTGTCTTACGACCGTTAAGTTTTTTATTTTTTTCAGCAATATTCATAATCTCGCGTATTTCTTTAACATTGCTGGATACCGCGTTTACCTTGACGAATCTGGCTCCTGTTTTTTTTGAAATTACAATAGCAAGGCCTGTTTTTCCTGTTCCCGGCGGGCCGAAAAATATAACAGAACTTAATCTATCCGCTTCTATAGCTCTTCGTAAAAGCCTCCCTTCTCCAACAATATGCTCCTGCCCCGCGAATTCTTCAAAACTCTCAGGGCACATTCTTAAAGATAACGGCAAACTATCATCATATTTTTTATCAGTATTTTCAAATAAATCCATATGAACTCCGTATTACTACTCTTTCCACCCCTTACTCAAAAAAATAATGACGGCTGTTTTCGCGAATTAATTCAGCTTTGCAGAAACTATAACCGGTTATAATACTTCTTCTATGGTCAACGTGTCTAAATACAGCAAAAATCCGCTCACTCTTAATAAAGGAAACATGCCTTGTATTATTTTTTTATATTCTAAAACCTGTTCTCTATACTCGTCAAAATTTTCTCTCGAACTTTTGTAATCAACTATTACGGCTGAATCCTTAGTGATTATAAGCCTGTCTATACGGCGCGCTCTGCCTTCCATATCTACTATTTCTTTTTCCTGACAAACAACTCCATCTTCAACATAAAAAATATTTTTTAAAGCCGTAAGATTTAATAATTTTTCAATTACATCAAAATAAAAACTGAAATTTTTTATAGTCGGGAAAATAAGCCGGAATTTTTGTTTAGCTTTTTCTAATTCATATTTTTTATCCTTTCCAGCTAAATTGCCTATAGAAGAAAGGATTGTGTGGTATATATCTCCTTTAATAATATTTTTTCTATTCGCGAGCCGGCTAAAACTTATAGAATCTTCTTTAAGCGCGCGAATCCAGTCTCCGTATTGAGACGGCGCCGGAGTAAAAATATCTTTTGCTGTAATATCCCCGTGAACTAAAGAAGCGCTTTTTGCGCCCCTTTCAAAGGATTCACATGGGAAAAGCATTCCCGCGATATTGCGCGATCCCGAAATTTTAGAAGGAATAAACATATACATTTCATCCCTTGCCCGGGTAAGCGCCACATACATAACGTTTAATTCATCTACCAATGTTTGACAATACTCTTTTTTATATTCTTCGCGCAATTCATCTGAAAAAGCATTATATATTTTTTTTAGTTTCACAAGTTCTAACGCGTTATTTTCATTTTTAATAACACTAAAAGCGGCTCCTCCATTTTTTCTAGCGATTGACAACTTCGCTCCGAAAAACGGCATTATCACAACCGGAAATTCCAACCCCTTTGATTTATGAATAGTTACAACCCTTATTGAATCTGAAAAAGACGAGTTAACATAAAAATCTTTTTTGTCATCCGCTGTGTCAAAAATTTCAAAAAATTCGGACACGCTGGAATAATCCTCTTCCCTCGCTTTAATAAATTCAAGAAATTTTTTAAAAAATCCTTCTTGTTCTAAGAAATTTTTAAATACATTGAATTTAGAAAAAATAGTAACAGTCATTTCATATAAAGGGATAAAACCCGCGCCTTTAAAAAATACAGAGAAAAATTTTTCCCACAATAAGGGAAATTTATTCGCGAACTTTCGATATAATGCCCTGCCTGTTTTATCTTTACTGCTTAGATTAACATTAAAAATAAAACTATGCATCTCTAGAGCAAGCGCCTCCCCTATCTCAGCACTAAAAATATCGCCTAAAATAAAAGAAGAAAACGCGATTTCATCAAGAGGAAAATCAAAAAATTTAATAAGCGCTATAATTTCTTTAATTAGCTTATGTTCTCTTATATCTAAAGTTTTTTCAGATTCTACCGGCATGTTCGTAGCTATAAGCCATGAAGTTATTTTTTTTACTTCTTTATTATCCCGAACAAGAATAGCTATATCTCTCGGAGATCTTCTCGCTAATATTTCACGAATTAAACCCAATAACTTCTCATTAATAACTGTTTCGCTGTCTTCTTCTTTTGATATTTCTATGTTTTCTGCGCTCACAAAACCGCTTGTTTTATCAGCTAGCCACGTCTCTTCCGCGCCGTCAAAAACCGATAAAATATTTTCCATATCAAAAGCGCTCATTTCCACATTTTCATCAGAATCCTCGTTTAAAGCATCCATAAACCGTATTAAATTCCCGCGGGAAAAAATTTCATTATTAAACATTACTATTTCTTTTTGGCTTCTATAATTTTTAGATAACGTAATACACGCTGAATTGTAATCCGCGTAGGTATTTTTCACGTCATCAAATAAAGACGCGTCTCCTCCGCGGAATCTAAAAATAGCCTGCTTCTTATCTCCCACGTAAAAAAGAGAACCGCCTGAAGAAATAGCTTCATGCGCGATAGGAAAAATATTCGCCCACTGTAAAGCGCTTGTATCCTGAAATTCATCTATAAGATAATGCTCTAGTCTCGCGGCAAGTCTGTAATAAAGTTCGCCCGGGGTAAACGTTTCGTCACGCCATAATTCACGTGAACGCGCGTTAAGTTCTTCCAAAAAAAGAACCCCGTCTCTTCTCGCCTCTTGAAAAAAATATTCACGTGATAAATCAAAAATTTTCACATAAGAAGAAAAAACGATCCGAGACTCTATAAGAGATAGTTCTCCCAATTTTTCTCTTATATTTTTCCATAAATAATCAATATCCTCACCCGCGCTATAACCTTTATTGACAGGAAAACTCTCGCGCGCGAAATACACGGAAAGATCCTCTATCTGGAAAAGCGCGTTATCCTTTAAAGAAAAAGAATGGAGCGAATCTAAAAATCTTTTGTGTGTCCCTTTAGGCGCTTTATCCGCGATTAGACGAATCATTCCGAAAATATCCTGTTTAATTTTAAATAAGTCCTTAATGTCATATTCCGGAATAGATAAAGGAAGGCCGTAAATATTCACGACATTATAAAGAGATGATAATAACCCCATTATATCTTCGGTTTTAAACCATCCTTCTTTATTTTCGGCAAAAAGATAATAATCAAGAAATTCTTCAAATAATTTTTCTATTTTTTTATCAACCATCGCCTTGTCTAAAAGCCTATCCAGCGCGTACTTCCGGTATTCCCGCGAATCATCCTTAACCTTGACAACCGGACTAAATCCTATATTAAAAGAACATCCGGATAAAATAGAATTTATGAAACTATCTATCGTACGCACATTAAAAAAATCATAATTTTCAATAATATAATTCATAACCACGCGGGCAAGACTTCTTGCCTTTTCGCGATTCATCATAAGAGAACCAAGGATATCTTCTTCTTCGGCCTTTGATGCAAATTCCATAAAAACAATTTTTTTAAGAAATAATAATATCCGCTCTTTCATTTCAACTGTCGCTTTATTCGTAAAAGTTATCGCCAAAATAACCTCTAAAAAAGTATGCCGCCGTTCTTCCGCGAGCCATAAAATAATCTGCACATATCTTTTAGCCAAAGAATACGTCTTACCTGTTCCAGCCGAAGCAGAAACAGCTAGAACTTTCGTAAAATTATTAGAAAATTTTGAATTTACGTTGTTCATAGTTTGTTACAAAATATCCACTAATAAACTGGTGAAAATCACTTTTTCAGATTTATTTACTCAATCTATTTTTACCCTTTTCCGTTAAACGATATTTTTGCAAACGGCTGTTAGGCTTTTCAGGAATAGTGTATTTAATATAATTCGCGGAAAGTAATTCGCTTATCGTTCTCTTTAATGAACCTGTTTTACTCTTTAACTTTAGCGTTTTAATAATGTCAAGCATGGATAATGGAGACGCGCTAAGCGCAATTAATATCTGTTCTGACTGGGCCCCTGACTGGGCCCCTGACTGGGCCCCTGACTGGGCCCCTGACTGGACAGATGATTTAAAAACCGAACCTCTATAACCTTTCTTAAGAAATAACGGGTGTACCGGAAATTCAACCGTAAAAAAAGTTCTATCATTATCCGTATAAAAGACAGGCTGAGGAGATCCATTTTTTCTTATTTCATTCAAAATTTTTGGAATTCCCGTACCTCTCCCTTCAGTCAAATCAAGTTCTTTTAAAAATTCTCCTACTCTACGATTTCGATAGCGCCGAGAACTCAATCTGAAAGTTTTAATATCCTTATCAGAAATTGACAGATCAGGCCCCGGAAAACTTCCTATTGTAATACATTCAGGTAATATGCGTACTTCAACAGGTTCTCTAATTTCATAAGAGCGATGATAAATAGTATTACAAAGAGATTCCTTAATAGCAATATATGAATAATTAAAAAACCGATCCGCCTCAGGACGGTCATCATGTTTAATTATTTTTTCTACGATAACTTGACTTTGAATATACGTTAACGCTTCTTCCAACGTTTTATGTAGCGGCCCATTAAATATTTTTTCAGAAAAAGAATCCGCGCCAAGCCCTTCCGGGAAAAAAACAATATCAATCTGCGTTTGAGGAAAAAATTTATAAGGATGCTGATTAAAAAACATCAACCCCACATTTTTAGGGCGCACACATTCATCGGGCCCATCCACAATATTCATATTTCGACAGATCTGGACAAAATCCATTTTTATAGATTCCTCAAACAAATCGCTTTTCACTTGCTGGAGATAAGAACGAATCAATCCTAAATCAAGATCTTGCAAGACAGCAGTATGGTTTATCCTATCATCAAAAGGAACAGTAGCGGCAAGAGAAAAAAGTTCTTTTTCATCTTGCGCTTTCGCAATAATAGTTTTCGAAGCTTTACGGACATAATACGCAAATCGTTCATTTATTTTTAACAAAGAAATAGGCGCTTTATAAGGCCGTGTCTGCCCTCCAACACACCACAAAACAATAATATGTTTTTTTTTATAAATAGCCGGAACAACAATAGGATGATAATAAGGCTGTATACGGTGTCCAAGTTCGATTATTTCTTTTTGAATTTTATCTATTTGATTAACCCTTAATCCGGCCGGCGGAATAACAACTTTTCCATTTTTTTCTCCGACTCCAATAACAATATATCCGCCGCCCAAATTGTGAAAATCATTGGCAAACGCACACATAGTATGCAGTACTGCTTCAGGATTCCAACCTTCTTTAAATTCAAGCCGTTCCCATTCAACAGTCCGCGCCGTTAAAAGATCATTTATATTAATTGGTAAATTCATTACAATCCTATTCCCCTTCGGTTATCCCCAAAAATGGCCTTAGAACACGGATGAATACTAATATTTTGGAGCTTATCCATTCAAAGAAATTCTCGAAACAAAAACAATAATTTGCAATACAAGATTAGCATACACTCCTGCCATAAGGTCATCGAGCATAATGCCGTATCCTGCCTTTATGTTTTCCAACTGTTTTAAAGGAAAAATTTTGGTTATATCAAAAATTCTATAAAGCATAAAACCTAAAATAACATAACTAGGCTTAATTGGAATCATTACAAAAACAAGAAAAGCTCCGATGAACTCATCTATCACTATAAATGACGGGTCTTTTTTAGACGCGTGGCGTTCAACTATTTCTGAACAAATAACGCCTAACAATAATAAGATAAAAAAAATAGCGGTATAAAAGAATGGAAAACGGTAAAGTGCTAAACAAAAACAAAATCCTAATAAACTTCCCCATGTGCCGGGGGCTTGTTTTATTTTGCCGGCGCCGAAAACTGTGGCTATCGCGTAAGAAAATTTCAGGGTTAATCCGGACATTTTAAAAAATTGTTCCTATTTTTAACAATATAAGAAATGCCGCTTGTTATAGTGAATATAACTGTAACAGCCATAAAAATAAATATTATTATTCCGGACCATAAATCCCAAGAAGCGTTCCAAAAAGAATAAACATTCTCTCCTGCTTCTTTTATTAACAAAAAAACAATAATTATAAAAATAGAAACTACCTGAGAAACAGTTTTGTGCTTACCGCCTTTTGACGCGGGTATAACAGCGTTATTTCTTAATGATAATATTCTTATTCCGGTTATAAAAAATTCTCTTATCGTTATAATAAGAACCATCCATGCCGGTATAATCCCCATAATTACAAACGAAATAAATGCTGACAACGTAAGTATTTTATCAGCGATAGGATCCAAAAGCCTTCCAAAATCAGATACTAAATTGTATTTACGCGCGAAATATCCGTCAAAATAATCAGTTAAAACAGCAAGGAAAAATATAACAAGGGTTATCACTTTAGATGACAACCCGCGCGAAAATAAAAAAAACACAAAAAATAACGTCAAAATTATTCTTGATATGGTTAATTTATTCGGTAAATTCATATAGCTTTCCCAACTAAATCATATTCTAAAGTATCAATTATTTTAACATCCGCGAATTCTCCGATAGTAAGTTTTTCACCCTCGACATAAATCACTCCGTCAACTTCAGGCGCGTCCATATATGTCCTTCCTATAAATTCATTGTTACTATCCGTAATTTTTTCTTCAATCAAAACGCGCGTTATTTTTCCCAGCTTCTCTCCGTTATTCTCTCGCGATAATTCTTCCTGAAGTTTCATAATTCTATCGAAACGTTCTTGTTTTATTTTTTCTGGTATTTGATTTTTAAATAAACCCGCGGGGGTACCTTCTTCTCTTGAATATATAAAAGCGCCCAAACGGTCAAACCTTACGTCTTGTATAAATTTAAGCAATTCTTCAAATTCTTTGTCTGTCTCTCCGGGAAACCCAACGATAATTGATGTTCGGTTATTGCATTCTATACATATTAGCTGAATTGGATCTTGCACCCATTTTTATATATTTAAGAATATTACCAAATT
>JYNY01000198.1 GCA_000954095.1 Candidatus Omnitrophus magneticus
ATCTCCTCTATACCGCTTAAATCATAACTTCCCACACCGCCTTCTAAACACACTAGCCCTAATCCATATTTTTCACTCAAATATTCAACCAAATCCTTTATCCTTTTTACCGCGTAATAATTACAATGCGCGTCTTCAATATTCACTATCACTCGCTCACCCGCTCCTATAAAACTCTCACTTATATTTCCCATATATTCAGGCACTATCGGCACACCTTCCCGTAAATCCCGCGCAATATCTTTATAAACTTTTTCTTCAATAGTATTAGTTTTAATAAAAGAATTATTAGTAGAAACATCCATAACGGAATTTTTAAACACCTCGCCATTCGCGGGCGTATTCGTCCATGAAAAAATCACCAACGTCACAATACTAAAAACTTTTTTTATTAATATTTTGGCATTCATATATACCTCAAACTTTTTTTATTATTTTTTCACCACAAAAAAATAGGTCAAAAAAATAAAAAACATTTTATTCATTTTGCGATACTGCCCTCTTCTCTTCTACTATCAATTATACCACATATTCATTAAATCAACAAAAATTCTGATAACTT
>JYNY01000199.1 GCA_000954095.1 Candidatus Omnitrophus magneticus
TGTCAATTTTAATGTAAAAATACCCAAAAATTTCAATTGAAAATTACCCACTTGAGAAAGCATGTCTGGGATGAGAATTCCAAAAGTTTAGCAAATATAGATAATGTTATTTTTAAAAATTATTTTTATAATTATCTTCATACTAATCATGGAGGTAATTATGATTAAACAAAAGGATTGGGTGGATATGCGAAATTTATTGGCTAGTGGGTTAACAAAAACTGAAATTGCAAAGCAATTAGGGGTATCGAGGAAAACAGTTTTTAATAATTTAAAAAAGAATTCTACGCCTATTTATTCTAGGAAGAAAACTATACGACAAAAGATAGAATCTTTCAAAGAATACATGAATCTACGTCTAGAAAAATATAATTTAACAGCCACTAAATTATATAAAGAAATTCAGAATCAAGGTTATTTAGGCAAATATGGAATGGTAGCTAGATATGTTTCATTTGTAAAAGATTCACTAGCCTCTAAAGCTGTATTACGATTTGAAACTTTACCGGGAGAACAGGCGCAAGTAGATTGGGGGCATTTTGGCAAATTTTATGACAGAGAAACAAAGCAAACTATTTCTCTATATTGTTTTTTGATTATATTAGGATTTTCTAGAACTCTTTATGTTGCCTCAAGGCTAAAATAAATTCCATACCCAAGGCGCAAGAAAATTCCATAGCG
>JYNY01000200.1 GCA_000954095.1 Candidatus Omnitrophus magneticus
GGAAAATCACAACGTTAATAATCAAGCTTGCAATTACCATCCGCTTAGTGATTACCTTTTTTTACGGTTCACTCTGGAAGTGAAAATTTTATTTACCTTCTTTTATCGCCGCGATATCTTCGGCAACTTTTCCAGTCAGTTTAATATTAAAATTTTCAACAAGAATTTTCGCGACATTTTCTGATAGAAACGCCGGCAGTGTAGGGCCTGGTCTGATGCCCTTAACTCCTAGATAAAGTAACGCGAGTAACACTCAAACAGCTTTTTTTTCATACCAAGCGATATCAAAAGAAAGTGGCATGTCATTTATATTTTTTAGCCCAAATACGTCTTTCAATTTTAATGCTATTACCGCGAGAGAATATGAATCATTGGATTTTCCCGCATCTATAACCCCCGGAACGCCCCGTATATCACCTAATGTCGGTTTATTATAGTGGTTTTTCTCTCATCCCGCTGTAAGTATAATTTTTTCTTTTGGAAGATTTTCT
>JYNY01000201.1 GCA_000954095.1 Candidatus Omnitrophus magneticus
AAAAAATAGTATTCGCACCACGTAAATCTAACCCAAAAAACATGCTTCCATATTATCATTTTTAAAGCATAGTGTAAACTATAGCCGTCCAAAAATTGCCCAAAATTAATATAACCCTCAATAATCCAAAAAATGTAGCTACCCAAGATAAATAAAACTAATCTAAAAAATAAAATTGAACTTGAATAAAGAAGGCTAAGATGTTCGAGATAAAAGGCGTAAAAAAAATAAACTATTACTGGAGAGTCTTCGCGAACGTAAACGCGGAAACACTTTTAGCGCCGGATTTCAATAATTCTCTAGCGCATGAATTTAAAGTTGCTCCTGTAGTTATCACATCATCAATAACTAATATTACCTTGCCTTTAAAAATATCAGGTTGCCGGGCTTTGAATAAATTTTCAGCATTTTTTTTACGGCCTGAAACATCCATTGTTATTTGCGACGGATTATCTTTTACTCTCACAAGATTATCCTTTAACACTGGAATTTTTAATATTCTATTCACTATTCCCGCTATAATCTCAGATTGATTGTATCTTCGCTGATTATATTTAAATTTAGATAACGGAATCGGCACAAGCATATCAAAATGAATTAAACGTCCATTCTTTTTTGATAAATAATCTTTTATAATTATCTCAAAAACAGGCAATAATTTCACAGAATTTTTATATTTAAATTCCCGCACGCATGTTCTTATTACGTCTTGATATACTCTACAAGAAAATACGCTGTCAATAAATCTTGAAGCGCTTATAAAAGGCGGGGCTTCTTTTAAAATCTTCTCCATACACTTATCGCATAAAGGAAACTCCACTGTTGTAAAATTCTCACTACAATGCAGGCAATACTCTGGAAAAAGCATATTCAAAAATGCCGCAGTAACTTTTCCAAATAAAGCATATCCCCTAAAAAATATATTTTTCCGCATATATACTACAGACACGGATTAGGAAATATTTCTTGCAAAAAAAATAGAATTATTTCTTAGGTATTAAAATATTTGACCTAGGACGGCCGCATTGATGGCAAGTATTACTAAGAATGGGACTTTCCGCGTAACAAGTTCCACAAACCCAAAACCCTTCCACCGGATGTCTTAAACGATATTGTTTCTTGAAATAAGGAATCAATTTATAAAAAATTAAAAAATACAGCATACCGCCAGAAATAACAATGCCGCTATAAAATACTATAGTAAAAATTTCAGACAAAGGTTTAACGTTTTCAAGATAAATGCCGTAATCTTTCAAATGGATTCTTATCATTTTATCCGCTAAAACATATTCGTCTATTTTGCCTTCATTTATTACGCGGATTAAAGACTCTGAAAGCGGATACTTCCCTCTATGAAAATCATTAAGTTTACACAAATAATTTTTATAAAATTTAGCGGAGGTTTGAATATCACCGTTTACTTCATAAATAAGAGCTATTATAAAATCCGTATTAAACCGGAAAACTGCATTTGGAGAAGGATATAAATAGAAAAGTCCTCCTAAAC
>JYNY01000202.1 GCA_000954095.1 Candidatus Omnitrophus magneticus
CTTTTAAAATGCGATACTAGTTGTGACACAGCCTCGAAAGCGGGAATCCATAAGGATTTTATGATGTTTTTGAAATGGTTATACCATATATAAATTCCTACTTCATGGAAAATCACAACGTTAATAAGCAAGCTTGCAATTACCAGCCGCTTAGTGATTACAAAATATTTTTATACGCGGATTTTGTCAAAAAAGCTATTTTTTCCCATGTGTAATTTTTAATAATATGCTCTTTTAACTTTGGCTCTGGCGGGGCGGAATACGCTTCTTCGACTTTCTGCCGTATTTCATCTAACTTATGCGGCCGCGCGTAACGAACCATCTCTAAAAAATATTCACGCGTAGAACCACTCGGCGTAATTACTATTTTCCCGCCCGCCAGAGCCGCTTCCAGCGCGCTTAACCCCGGCGTTTCAAACCACGTTGTAAGAGCGAACACGCTAGCGGCCGAATACGCGGACCTAAGTAATGAAGAGCCATGATCGATATACCCTAAAAAATGAACATTTTTCCCGGCTTCTTTACGGCACGCGTCATAATACGTTTGATAATCTGAAACAGCTTTTCCAATAAAAACAATCGGAGCGTCAAAACCTTTCATAGCTCGTATAAAATTAAGCTGATTTTTTCTAGGTTCTATTCTTCCCGTATATAAAATAAAATTTTTTATGCCAAATTTTTTCACAAATTCGCTAGGTTCCGCGTAGGCAAAAGAATCGTCTACGCCATTAGGAACAACTGACATTTTAGATTCAGGCACAGCAAAAAGCCTTTTAATCTGATTCTTCTCCATTATTGAATTAGGGAGGAGCACATTAGATAAAACCATTGTCCTGCGACGGCCGGAAGGAAATACAGGAATCAAAAGTTTTAATAAATGCCGTAAAGTTAATTCCGCTTTACGTGAAACATTTTCACTTTCAAAAAACGCGCGGTCAAAATTCGACCAAAAAATAGGGCTTAAAACTACTTTGACATTCAAATTACGGGCTGTTTCCATTAACCCGACACAATCTTTCACTGAACCAAATACATGCAGTATATCAAAATCTTGTAGCTTATCATTCCATTGGTCAAATAATTTCACAGAGACACCCTGTTTTTCAAGAGCCTCTTTTGTTTTAATAAGCTGAACTTCACCGCCGCCCGGATTCTGAAAACTAGAAGGATACGCGTAAAAGGCTACTTTCATTGTTTAATATTAAACCCAGCTACCGTATTCTAAAACAGTTTCCGGGCTACTCCTTTTTGTTTTTCCCAAATTTTACTGTATTTCATAAAACAATAAAACGCAGACAAAAAATAAAAAATAAAACCCTCTTTGCCGTCTAAAAAACCCCTCTGCCAAATATAACGTTTCAAAAAAACTGCCAAAGGTTTAAATATAATATCATTTTTCTTAAATATTTTG
Organism: Candidatus Omnitrophus magneticus; assembly: GCA_000954095.1. Classification (GTDB taxonomy): domain Bacteria; phylum Omnitrophota; class Gorgyraeia; order Tantalellales; family Tantalellaceae; genus Omnitrophus_A; species Omnitrophus_A magneticus. The sequence goes on from JYNY01000202.1 coordinate 1,412, forward strand.
TTATCCACCGTAAAATTATCCGACTCAAAATCAGTATATAAATTTAATTTTTTAATATATTCAGTTATATTCGATGTGGAGTAATGAATTAACGGCATATTTAAAAATCCAATCCGCGTGTTATCTCCGATAAATATTTTCTCATGGATGAGACCACTAAAATGCCCCTTACTCTTTTTGAATAAACGAACATGCCTGTCTATTTGATGCCCTCCGTATTTAAACTCTCTAGCAAAAATTATATTTCTTCTTAATATAGAATAAGCGTCAAAATTATTATTTTTAGGAAGAGAAATAATTTCTCTTTGCAATGCCTCGCTTATACTCTCATCAGCATCTATTGACAAAACCCATTCATTCGACGCTAAACTGACAGCAAAATTTTTTTGTTCCGCGAAATTATTAAATTTTTTCTGAACAACTTTAGCACCGTAATTCAGCGCTATTTCACAAGTTTTATCAGTGGAAAAATTATCAACTAAAATAATTTCATCTACCCACTCAATAGAACTTAGGCATTCCCTTATTTTCCGCTCCTCATTAAAAGCAATTATTACCGCGCTTATTTTCATAAAATATTAATATCCTTAATTTTTTTAGAAATATATTTTAGAATTAATACTTTATCAAATCATACTTTATTTGTATACTCTTCATCTCGCGGTACCGCTATTTTTTTTCACCCTTCAAAATACATAAAAATTTATTGACAACAATTTTACAGCTAATATAATATTCAACAATTTAATACCTTTAATAATATTTTCTATTTTATAGTAACTCCTATTATAAATTTTAGAAATTTGGGTATTAATAGTTTCTTGAATAAATATGAATAAATCCTTAGGGATACATACCTTCCATTTAAATTATCAACTTATGTCTTTTCTTTTTTATTTTCCAATAAAAAAATTACAAAATATAAAAACGTTTTATGGTTCCAGAAAGAGAAAGTATATCTTACTGACCATTTAACATATCACATACCCTAAGAGGAGGTGAAACATGAACAAAGACAAGAAACCTGCAGGCAAAAAAGCTCCTAAGAAATAATTCTTTAGGACGCCTAATTTTATAAAACATTGAAAAATGTTTCTCCCGTTAGCAAAAGATATTTATATTTTTTTCTAACGGGATTTTTTTTATAAAGGTTAGCGCTATTGACGCGAAATTATTCTATTTTTCCGGAAACTCCCAAAACATTATACATAGCTACTATCAAAGAAAATTTAGATACAAATAGCAATGTGAAAATAGTATGTTTAAGCGCCTCCGGAGCATTTCCGCTCAATAAAAAAAATGGAAGGTTTAAAAAGGCATATCCGATAAAAAGGACAGAAGATGTAATATATTTTATTCTTACGCGCCAGCCAAGATAAATAAACACTAAAAAAGTAATTACCGCGGAAACCGAATTATGTTTTAAATAACCCGCGCTAATCCAAGCCGAAATAAAACCAAAAAAGGACAACAATACAGCAATTTTCAAATAGCGTCTATTCCGCGTAAAATGAATTATCCCCCCTATCAAAAGAGCTATGGCCGAGAAATCAGCCGTAATAACCAATAATAACCATAAAAAATCAGGCAATATTTTTGGATGAATCCCCTCCCCCGTGGGACTTAAAAAACAAATGAACCGACTAGTAGAAATAAAATAATACTCTACTCCGGCACGGCATAAATAATAGATAATTATAAAAATCCAAAACATAACAAAACTCAATTTCAAACCACGGTATTCCGTTTTAACCGGAGCGCCCCATAAAAAAAATATCCCTATCCAGCTAATGATAATATTTCCCAATAACACCGTAGTTAAAGGCAAATTATTAAAAATACTTTCCATAATTATTTATCTCTTTTCTTCTCCATAAACCCGAAAACTCCGCAAGATAACGACAACGCTGTTACTACCGCGACAACCATAAACCCCAGCCTCGCCACAAGCATTACATATCCCCATTTCACATGCAAAAACTCGCGCATTATATCAGGCAGTCCCGCGAGATGCGAAAAAAAAATAGGATTTAGCGGTGCAAACAAGTGTGTTGTTGTTAAGGGGCTGTTTAAATTATAAATAAAAAGCAAAATAATAAGAATCCAATATATTCTTTTCTTCAAAATACCGAGAGAAACAACAATTACCAATAGTGGAATTGCCCACACAAAATAGTGTACAGGCGTAAAAAATAATATATAGGATAACAACACGCACGCTAAACTTATTTTTAAAATATAATCATAAGATATACTTTTATCTCCGCGCCTTTTAAAGCTGTTCCAAATTATAATTCCGTAGAAGAAAATAAAAATAATTTTTTGTAGAATAGTCCCTGAAAAAATACCGGTATCTTCAGCATAAAATTTTGGAAAAACAGAATTTATAACATAACCGCCGCTTGAAATATATAATGGGATAAAAATTAAAATAATAGGCGTAATAATGGCTATTAAATTTTTAAAAAAATCTTTTTTAGAACGGGTGGCATAAATAAAAACCGGCGGTATTATAAAAATCGGAAATGTTTTAAATAAAACAGCTAAACTCAATACGAAAAAACCCTGCCGAATTTTCTGTTGTTTCATTAAAAAAATCCCAAGAGCTACAGTAAAGGCGGCCATTATATCAACCTGCCCAAACATATAAACACCATATAATAAAACCGGATTTATAAGCCATAACTTTAGCGCTTTTATTTTTAAATCTCTATCCTCAATATATTTCATTATTATTGCCAAACAAGAAACATCGAAAATAAAATACGGAATTTTCATAAAAAATATATATCTATAATACTCTAAAGACGCACCGTAATGGACAAGATACGAAATAATATCATTTTTATAAACATTCTCGATAAACGCGCTAAACCCGGCATTTAACGGATTGAAAACAACTTGACTTAACCCTAAAAAAAAATAAGTAAGCGGGGGATAATAACACAACCCCTCTATCCCGCTCAAATTTGCTTTAATATAACTATAAATATCAATTACACCTTCGGATAAAAATTTTGACGGGAAATAATGAACAAATGTTATATCTGAATGGACAAAAAAAAGAGAAGCGACAATTCTAAAAAAAATTCCAGATGCCGCCAACAATAAAAGCGGCGTATCGCCCTTAAAAAAATTAAATAAAAAATTTTTATAAATCCGCGCCATGCACTTATTTTATATAAATCTCCCAAAAAAAATACTTTTTTCTTTCAAAATGCCAATTTTCACAATATAAAACAAAAAAATAACTTGACAAAAATATAAACTGAGAGTAAAATAGTCTCAGTTGTTTTATTCATTCTATTTGAAAAAAATATCAACCACTACGTAGCCTATAATTGCCCTAGGCACTCCGCGCCAAGAGTAATCCGTACAATTAAGCGGCAATAAAAATATATTTTCAAAAAATAAAAAATTGAAATTAGTTCACGAAAAGTTTTTAATTAAATTTCGCACTGGGGCTTTTAATGTTTATCAATAACCGCATAGTGTTAAAAAAAAATAAAAGACCGTAAAAATATGAAACTTTTGACAAAGCATTCTGATTATGCCATTAGAGCAATTTTACTATTAGCTCTCAATAAACAAAAACCCATGTCAACGAGGGAAATATCAAATAAAGAAAAAATTCCTTATGAATTTTTACGAAAAATACTTTACACTCTATTAGAAAAAAAATTTATAGATTCAAAAGAAGGCGCGGGCGGCGGTTTTACATTAAAAATCTTCCCCAAAAAAATAAAAATTACGGATATCATTACCGTATTTCAAAAAGATATAAATATGCTCGGCTGTCTCTTTGAAAAAAAAATCTGCCCGGGCGGCGCGAAATGTGTTCTCAGAAAAAATCTTCAACGGATAGAAAGCATTCTTATAAAAGAACTAAATAAAATAACCATAGAAAGTCTTCTAAATGAAATGGGGAAATAAACGTTATACAAAAAAACAACAAAGAGGTTAAATATGAAAAGAAAAATTATAAAAATAGATGAATCTAAATGTACAGGATGCGGGGTATGTGTGCCTGACTGTCGTGAAAACGCGCTAAAAATAATCAACGGGAAATTAAAACTTACGGATGAAACCTTATGCGACGGACTTGGCGCGTGCTTAGGCGCCTGTCCTTTCGGAGCTCTTTCTATCGAAGAACGAGAATCTAAAATATTTGATCACAAAAAAGCTGATGAAAACATGAAAGAGAACGCTAAAAAAAATCATAAAATAGAACATACTCACGAACATGCCGGATGTCCGGGCATGAAAATAATAAATTTTAAAAATACCGCCGCGTCGATTAAAAATACAAACGATATTAAGAAAGAAGACTCTCTCACGGCATCAGAACTTTCGCAATGGCCAATACAGCTTAAACTTTTAAATCCCAACGCGCCATATTTTAAAGAAGCTCATATTTTAATAACCGCGGACTGCGTGCCGTTTAGTTACGCGAATTTTCATTCAAAATTTCTTAAAAATAAAATTTTAATAATATTTTGCCCGAAACTGGATTCTTCTTATGAAGACTATGTCGAAAAATTAGCTGAAATATTCAAAATAAACGATATAAAATCAGTAACGATAATACATATGGAAGTGCCTTGTTGTAGCGCTACAACTGCGATTACAGAAGAAGCTTTAAAAAAATCAGGCAAGAATATAATTATAAAAGATTACACAATTTCTCTACGAGGAGAAATTATTTAAATAAAAAACATATAAAAAAAGGAGTTTTTATGTCTATGTACTGTTATCAATGCCAAGAAACAGCCGGAAACACTGGCTGTAAAATCCGCGGCGTATGCGGAAAAGATGAAACGACTAGTAATCTGCAAGACCTTTTAATTTATACATTAGAAGGTATCGCGCTTTACGGAGAAATGCTCGGAGAAAAAAATTTCATTGAAGACAAAAAATACGGAAACTTTATTACATACGCGTTATTCACGACAATAACCAACGCGAATTTTGATGAAATCCGTATCTCTAATTTAATTAAAGAAGGATTAAAATTGAGAGACGAACTTAAGGCAAAACTTTCTCCAGCGGAAAGATCAAAAATTACGCATGACTCAACGGTATGGGAATATTCAAAAGAAGAAGATTTAAAGAAAAAATCTGAAACTATAGGAATTTTGTCAACGAAAGATGAAGATATCAGGTCACTACGGTCATTGCTTTTATTTGGGATAAAAGGTATGAGCGCATATACGCATCACGCCCACGTTCTGGGATATGAAGATTCTTCCATCTATATATTTTTAGTGAAAGCCCTTTCTTCGCTCACTAAAAATATTGATAAAACAGAACTAATAAACCTGATATTAAAAACCGGTGAAATGTCAGTAACCGCGATGGCGCTCCTTGATAAAGCCAATACATCCGCGTACGGCAACCCTGAAATAACAAAAGTACAAATAGGCGTAAGAAATAACCCGGGCATTTTAATTTCAGGCCATGATTTAAAAGATTTGGAAGAATTATTAAAACAAACTGAAGGGACAGGGGTTGATATTTACACGCATAGCGAAATGCTTCCGGCGAATTACTACCCGGCATTTAAAAAGTATAAACATCTTGCCGGAAATTATGGAAACGCTTGGTGGAAACAAAGTGAAGAATTCGAAACATTTAACGGCCCTATTCTTATGACAACTAACTGCATAACACCTGTAAAGCCGTCCTATAAAGACAGAATATTCACAACCGGTTCAGCCGGATATCCGGGAGTTAAGCATATACCGGACAGAAAAGACAAAGTAGCAAAAGATTTTTCTGAAATCATTGCTCTCGCTAAAAAATCAAAACCTCCAAAAGAACTTGAAAAAGGCGAAATAATAGGCGGGTTCGCGCATAATCAGGTTATGGCGGTAGCTGATAAAGTTATATCCTTAATTAAATCCGGAGACATAAAAAGATTTGTAGTTATGGCAGGATGCGACGGTAGACAAGGAAGCCGCTCTTACTTCACGGAAATCGCAGAGAATCTTCCCAAAGACACAATTATACTTACAGCGGGATGCGCGAAATACCGCTATAATAAACTGCAATTAGGTGATATACAGGGCGTTCCGCGCGTTCTAGATGCGGGACAATGCAATGATTCATATTCTCTCGCGGTAATAGCATTAAAATTGAAAGAAGTATTTGGGCTAAAAAATATAAATGACCTGCCACTTTCTTTTGATATCGCTTGGTATGAACAAAAAGCTGTTTGCGTGTTACTCGCGTTGCTTTATCTAGGAGTTAAGGGCATCAGACTAGGCCCTACACTGCCGGCGTTTCTATCAGAAAATGTCGCGAAAATTCTTGTTGAAAATTTTAATATTAAACTGACTGGAAAAGTTGCCGAAGATATCGCGGCGATAAAAGAAGGTAAATAAAATTTTCACTTCCAGAGTGAACCGTAAAAAAAGGTAATCACTAAGCGGATGGTAATTGCAAGCTTGATTATTAACGTTGTGATTTTCC